>CALWOK010000114.1 GCA_944383125.1 uncultured Flavonifractor sp. | reverse complement strand
TTGCCTACCAGATAGGTGCGGACCGACAGGCCGCTGCCTCCGATGAAGGAGAGGACCTGACAGTGGACCGAAATACCAGCCCACCCCAGCATAAAGGCTGCCATGGTAAGCCGTCCGTTCAGGGTGGACCCCTCTGTCAGGGTAGACACCCCGGAGGATACCTCCAGCATTCCGGTAAGCAGCCGCCGGGCCCATTCGGGGGTCATCCCAAAGGGAGCCAACAGGGTACCGATGATCTGGGCCAGACCAGGCAGAAAGCCGGAGCGCATCAAAAGCTGAATGACCACGGTAAAGAATACCACAAAAGCACAGATATTCAATGTCGAAAAAAAGGCGTTTTTTATGGAATCGGTAAAGGCCACCGAAAGCCGCTGGGCCTGAAATCTGGGGGCAGGGTGGACGGCGGCATTGGAAGCGCAGTCATTCCCTTTATAAAAACGGAATAACAGACCGATGCAGACAGAAGCCAGGACATGGGCAAAGTAGAGGGCCACCCCCACGGTGCTGCTGGCAAAAATGCCAGCCCCTACCACGCCAAGAATAAAGGCAGGGCCGGAGTTGTTGCAGAAGGCCAGCAGCCGTTCGGCTTCAGTACGGGAGCACATGCCACGTTCATAGAGATTGATGGCGGTTTTGGCCCCTACCGGATAGCCTCCCACAAAACCCAGGGCAAAGGCAGAGGCACAGGAGCCGCTCACATGAAAGAGGGGACGCATGACGCCCTCCAGCAGTCGTCCCAAATAATCGGCCAGACCCAGCTCTACCACCAGAGAGGACAGCACAAAAAAGGGAAACAGAGAGGGAATGATAACATTATAGCACAGCTGCAGCCCGCTGCGGGCGGCCTCCATGGAGGGCTTGGGATAGAGCATCAGGGCCAGTGTGGCGCACAACAACACCAGCCCCAGCAGCAGCTGGCGTACACCAGCCTTGGACAGCAGACGGGACATGATACACACCTCCTGTTAGGGATAGGTATGCGTCCTCTCCTAAAAGTTGCCTGTCCAAGGAAAAAAGAGGAACTGTTCCCGATTGTGCGGACGGTACAAAAGCAGCAGCCGCTGCTGGAGGGGGCAGATATGTTACATATGGCTGCTGGTGAATACTCTGTCCTGTGACGATATGTGATGTGATAGTTTACCCTTGCCCGCACTTCTACAGCAAGACCCCCTGATGCAGTCTGTTTCCTACATCAGGGGGCCGTTTGGCACGGGCTATTGTTACTGGAGCGGTTCATCGGCTGCAGCAGGCCCTTTTGTGCTTTCCATTATCGGAACAGGGGGAGCAGGGCAGCGCCGATGATGCCCGCATCGTTGCCCAGAGCGGCCTGTACCAGCCGGGTACGGTGGACGCTGTTGCGGGCATAGTCCTCCCGGTTGAGGATGTAGCGCACCGGGGCCATCAGCGTTTCTCCCTGAGCAGAGGGGCCGCCGCCGATACAGAATACCTCCGGCTGGAAAATATTGACCAGACTGGCCACGCCGCAGCCCAGATACTCCACATACTCGTCGATGATCCGCCCGGCAGCGGCGTCTCCCAGCGCAGCGGCATCAAAGGGGGTGCGGCCGTTGACCCCCTCCAGGGAGCCGGCCAGCTCCCACAGCTTGGAGCCCTGGTCGGCCACCATCACCTCGCGGGTGCGCTGGATGAGGGCCGTGGCAGAGCAATAGGCCTCAAAGCAGCCCTTCCGGCCGCAGGTACAGGGCCGTCCGCCGTGTTCGATGACAAAGTGGCCCACCTCCATACCGGCGTAGTTAAAGCCAGTATACAGCTTTCCGTTGAGGACGGCGCCGCCCCCTACCCCGGTACCCAGGGTGATGGCCACCATGGAGCTGCTGCCCTTGCCGGCTCCGGCGGCAAATTCGCCCAGGGCTGCGGCGTTGGCGTCATTCTCCAGATAAATATCCTTGTGCATCCGCTCCTTCATCAGGCTGACCAGGGGGACATCCCGGAAGTCCAGATTGGACCAGTAGCGGATCACTCCGGTATCCGGCTCAATGGTACCGGGAGAGCCGATGCCCACCGAGGCAATCTCCCCCATTGTGACCCCGGCTTTTTCAGCAGCAGCCAGGGAGGCTGCCGCCATCTGATCGGCCACCTGACTGGCAGGCGCCTGCCGGGGGGTAGGCAGGCTGGCCTTGCCCAGCATAACCCCCTGTTCATCAACCACAGCGGCAGCCACATTGGTGCCGCCCAAATCAATCCCCAGATAATACATCTCTTCCATCCTCCTGTCTGCTTTGGGAAGGGAATTTCATCCATTTCAGCAGCTCCAGCAGAGCTGCTTGGTGTCCATATTATAATGCAGCAGGCCCGGTGGCACAAGAGAAAAAACGGTGTCTTGCGACACCGTTTTCCAGCACCTTTTTGTCAGACCGGTCAGGTGGTGACAGGCCCCCGGGCCGTCTTAGGGCAGGGCGGAAGTTCCTCCTGCCTCCGCTGGCGGTTGGTGCGCAGATGAACGGTCAGGGCGATCACAGCGCTGATGAGCAGGAAGGAATAGAAGCTGATCCCCCGGGACACCAATACGGCAGGCGTCACCAGGCTGCTGCCGAAAAACAGCGTCATGGCGGCTACAAAGCCCCCTTCAGAGGCCCCCACCGCACCGGGGAGGGGCAGATTGGCCACTGCCAGCGTAACCATGGCCTGGGTGGCGATGATGTCAATGACACTGCTGCCGCTCAGCCCAAAGGCGTAATAGACCGCCACCGGCACGGCAAACAGGGCGGTAAGCTGCACAAAGGTAATGAGCAGCAGCAGGGGCATCATCCCCGGGTTGGCCTTCATACAGGCAGCTCCCCGGCGGTACTCTGCCATCTGCTTCTCCAGCCGTTCTCTGGCCTGCTCCTCATGGCGGACCAGACGGCACCGGACCAGCAGCCTCAGCACTGCGTCCACCAGTTTACGGGCTGCATGGGGCAAAAACATAAGAGACAGTATTCCTGCCGTCAGGGTGCTGTTGACAATCACCCCGTACAGCAGCAGCAGTTCCAGCCCGCCTCCCAGGTTGCTTACCAGGTCAAAGCGCAGCACCAGACACAGCAGGGCATAGCCGATCACCATTCCCTGGTAGCACACTGCAATGAGCATCATATTCAACGCACCGTGGGCGGCAGGGATGTGATCTCTGGACATATAATAGACCTGGGCAGGCTGTCCTCCTGTGGAAGAGGGGGTGATGGAGCTGACATAAAACCCTACAAAGGAATAGCCCAGACACCGGCGATAGCGCACCGGGTGGCCCAGCCGCCCCAGAATGATGCGGGAACACAGGGCTTCGCTGCCTACAAAGACAAACATCAGGCCCAGTCCCACCAGCAGCCACAGGGGATTCAAGCCACCCAGCGCACCCGACAGGGTAGACCAGGAGATATCCCGCAGCAGCATGTATCCGGTGAACATCATCAGGCCAAGGATCAGCGCAATACCAATCACGCTTTTCCGTTTGTTCATCAGGCGCACACTCCTTTCCCCGCAGTCAGCCGGCTCAGAATGGCGCTCAGGCTCTCCTGCTCCAGCTGTTGTTTCAGCACCCGCATATGGGCAGACATATCAGCCAGGGTGTATTCGTCATAAATCAGCGCCCGGATGGCGGCAAGGCAGTCATCCGGTTCCCTGGGGGCCACCCGGCCCATCCCACGCTCCACCAGGAAACGGGCGTTGCTCTTCTCCTGCTCCAGGAAGGGCTCCCAGGCCAGAATGGGCAGCTCGGAAAAAATACTCTCAAACATGGTGATGCCCCCCGGCTTGGTCAGCACCAGATCGGCCCATGTCATGTACTCATATACCCGGTCGGTGAAGCCCACCACCTCAATATTCTGGTACTTGCCTGCCAGCCGGTCATACAGCTTCTGATTGCGGCCGGTAATGATGGTGGTATGTACCCCCGGCATGGTATCCAGGCCCTCATAAAAGGATTCCTTCCGGGGCATCATGCCCAGACCGCCCCCCATAATCAACAGGTTGCGCTGGGGCCGGTCAGACCGCTGGGCGGGGTGTTTGAACTCAGCCCGGACGGGTATGCCCGTTACATAAATGATGTCCCGGTTTACCCCTTTGGCTGCCAGCCGCTCCTTGATTTCCTCCGTTCCCACCAGATAGCAATCCGTAACCCGGTGAATCCATTCCGAGTGGCTGGTCAGATCGGTGACGCAAGTGACCATGGGCAGCGTGCTGCCGGTCTCGGTTTTCCACCGGGCCACAATACGGGCGCAGATGGGGTGGGTGGCAATGATGACGTCAGGGCGCTTGCAGGCAAAGAGGGCCTCCATTTGGTCCGGACACTGCTCCTCATTCAGCGGCCGCTCGTCGGAGTCCTTATTCTGGGTAAATTTATAATAGAGGTTAAACAGGCCGCTGCCATGTGTCACCAGCACGTTGAACCATTTGTACATAGACTCTGATTTATGGTTGGTATAGGCAATCAAATCCATAACCTCTACGTGGGCATTGGGGTAAGCTCGCAGCAGCTGCTGACGCAGGGACTCCGAGGCAGACCAGTGCCCCATACCAAATTTCCCCGTAACAATCAGGATATTCACGCAGCTCCCTCCTCACTTCTCTCAAGTTCAGCACATAATCTGGACAGCCTACAGTATACAGGAGAATCCTTTAGAAAAGCAGCTTTTGTTTCTTAAATTCTTATTAAGAAATGGAAACAGACGGTATCATCCCGAGGATCTCCCAGGGAAGCGGTTCCTCTCCGGCGCTGCATACCGCCCCCCGCCAGCCCTTGCCGCCGTAGGAACGGAAGTGAAACCCATCCCGCTCCCCCTCCTGTCCCGGGCGCAGCAGCGGGACCCGGATGGTGCGGGGCGTCTGATCCAGCCCCTGGCCGGTACATTTGATCCGGGCCTCTTTCAGGGTCCACAGGGTATAGAGCAGCCCCCAGCCCCCACCCTGCCCGGCAAACCAGGCCCATTCCTCGTCTGAGAGAATATAGGAGGCCAGGCCCTCCCTTCGTGGGCGTACCACCTCCACATCCACCCCCAGTGGGACTGGTCCCACCCCCCACAGGGCCAGATGGCCGCTGTGGCTCAGATTGAAGTGGACATGGGGACAATCTGGAAAATAGGGCTTGCCCCTGCGGGTGCGGGCCACCTCCGGCAGGCGCTCCCATCCCTGCTCCTGCAGCAGGCTCTGTGTCATCAAAGCCCAGGCATCTCCCTCTCCCATCCAAAGTTTCATGTGTATGCCTCCGCAATCAGACAGCATTCTTCTGTGCCGTATCAACGTTCAATGGTACAGTATAGTCTCCCCAGTCCATGGGTGCAAGTCCTTTTTCCGGTTTTCCTGGTCATGCCATTGGTTTTACCACACATTTGCTTTCCACGGGAATTTAGGGTACAATGCAGCTATATCACGGTACAATGTGAGGGATGCCTGTGTATACAATCTTGATCTGTGACGATGACAGAGATATTGTCTCTGCTCTGGATATCTATCTTACCAGCGAGGATTACCAGACCGTCAAGGCCTATGATGGGCTGGAAGCCCTGAAAGCGGTGGAGGAACAGCCGGTGGATCTTATTTTGATGGATATCATGATGCCCGGCCTGGACGGCATCCGGGCCACTGCCAGACTGCGGGAGCACTGCAATGTACCCATCATTTTGCTCACTGCCAAAAGTGAGGATGCCGACAAGGTACTGGGGCTGAACATTGGGGCAGACGACTACATTACCAAGCCCTTTAATCCCATCGAGGTGCTGGCCCGGGTACGCAGTCAGCTGCGCCGGTATACCAGCCTGGGGGGAAAGAGCGGCAGCGAGGACAATACTCTGACCAACGGGGGCATCTGTCTGGATGACAGTGCCAAAACGGTTACGGTAGACGGCGAGCCTGTCTCCCTCACCCCTCTGGAGTACAACATTTTGCTGCTGCTGCTGAAAAATCCCGGCCGGGTCTTTTCCACCAGCCAGATCTATGAGCTGGTATGGAACGATCCCTCTCTGGGCTCGGAGAGCACCGTGGCGGTACACATCAGACATCTGCGGGAAAAAATTGAGATTGACCCGGCCAATCCCCAGTATATCAAAGTCGTGTGGGGGCTGGGCTACAAAATGGAGAAAATCTGACCGGGAACAAAGGAGCCATTGAGCTATGAAAAAACTGTGCAGCAGGCTGGCGGTCAAAGTGGCGGCCTTTCTCCTGGCCCTTGGCACCGGTGTAGGAGGCTTCTGGGCAACCCTGTTCATTCTCTCCCAGTGGGATACCCTGTGGACGGGGGCAGGCTACTACTCCAGCAATTCCTGCGCCCAATATGTGGAAAACCGATTTCTCCAGGTACAGGAGCTGGCCCGCCTGCTGCAATACAAGGCCTGGGATGCCTCCCTCTCCTATCTGGACCAGCAGCGGCTGAGCGATCTGGAGTATGCGCTGGACGACAGCCGCACCAACTTCCGTTTTTCCATCCGGCGCAATGATACCGGTGCGCTCATCTATTCCAATCTGGAGGAGGGGGCCGTATTGGAGAGCAGCGTCTATGCCGTCACCCGCAGTTCCGTTCCCGTTCTCTATAACGACGATGTGGACCGCAGCAGCGATTACTATGTCTGGAACGGAGAAAAGCAGTATTATCTGCTCTATGTCATTCTGGCTGACGGCAGTGAACAGCTGCTCACGCCCAATGACGCCTCCCTGGCCGCCAAATACGGCTATACCTTCAATGGATATTCCTGGGATTATAACAAGGCCCAGGACAGCCGTCTGCTCTATGCCGATTTAGCGGTTGAGTACGGCGTGGGTTTTCCCCTCATCATACACGATGAGTTCTGGGACGGCGCTGAAGATTTCAGTGAGTATGCCCGCTATCTGCCCGCTTTGGCCATTCTGACCGTTGTGCTGGATCTCTCCTGTGTACTGCTGTGTGTTCTGCTGTGCAAAGTGGTGGGCAAACACCCGAACGGCTCTTCTGCGCCCCTCAGCCGCTTTGACCGGATTCCCCTGGATCTCCTGGTCTTGCTGGATCTGTGGGTGATTCTTCTGCTTCTGGTGGGCGGCGAACCTCTCACAGAAGCGCTGGCCGCCAAGGGCCTGTCCACCGATCTTACGGTGGGGCTGGCTCTTATCTCTACAGGCGTGGGTCTGTGCCTGCTCTCCCTGCTGCTTACCCTGTTTGCCCGGATTCATACCGGTACGCTGTGGCGCAATACCTTGATCTGGCGGCTGGTTCAGGTGCTTGGGCAGGCTCTGCGCTGTGCCTTTCTCAGCTGGCCGCTTACCGGACGCATCATCACCCTGTTTCTCATCTATCTGCTGGGCTCCTTTCTCACCAATCTGACCGTCATTCTGGTACCTGTCTACCAGGGAATTGCCCTGTGGCTGCTGTGCCGGTGGACCATCCAGTGGAAGCGCATCCGTCAAGGCGCCGAACATATTTTGGGCGGGGATGTATCGTTTAAGATTGATACCAGAGGGATGTATCAGGACCTGGCCCAGCACGCCGGACAGCTCAATGATCTGGGCGGTACCATCAGTCAGTCTGTGGAGGAGCGCATCCGCAGCGAACGGTTCCGGGCCGAACTGATTACCAATGTATCCCACGATCTGAAAACCCCTCTCACCTCCATTATCAACTATGTGGACCTGCTTAAAAAGCGGCCCATTGACGATGCCCAGGCCCAGTCCTATCTGGAGGTGCTGACCCGCAAGACCCAGCGGCTGAAAAAGCTGACGGAGGATCTGGTGGAGGCATCCAAGGCCTCTACCGGCAGCCTGCCGGTGCATCCCGAGCAGCTGGGCCTGGTACAGCTGGTACAGCAAGCCCTGGGTGAATTTGAGGATCGTTTTATCCAGAACCGGCTGACCGTTGTCACCGACTATCCGGAGCAGGAGGTGTGGATTCTGGCAGACGGACACCATCTGTGGCGGGTGATCGACAATCTGCTGTCCAACTGCAATAAATATGCGCTGGAAGGCACCCGCCTCTACCTGGGCATCACCCGCCAGGAAAAAACAGGGGTGTTTACCGTCAAAAATATCTCCCGCCAGCAGCTGAACATCCCGCCCCAGCAGCTGCTGGAACGCTTTGTGCGGGGAGATACCTCCCGCACAACAGAAGGCTCCGGCCTGGGGCTTTCCATTGCCCGCAGCTTGACCGAGCTGCAACAGGGGACCTTTTCTCTGGCCATTGACGGCGACCTCTTCAAAGTAACCGTTGCCCTTCCCCTGGCAGATCGCTGATTCCGTTTCAGACAAACATCGGGCCTGTCGCATGATATTGCGACAGGCCCGATGTTTGTTATCCTGAGGGTTGGCAAAAGCTCGTTTGAACTGGTTCATCCATAGTTCCTGATATGATCTGACACTCAATGGCAGGCGGAACAGCAGTGCTCCTCCTCTTCGCAGGGCAGGCGGAGTTCTGCCGGAACTTCCTCCCCCTTGCGGCGGTAATAATCGGCCAGGGCCGCCTTGATGGCCTCCTCTGCCAGAACGGAGCAGTGCATCTTATGGGCGGGCAGGCCATCCAGTGCCTCGGCCACAGCGGCATTGGTGAGGGTCATGGCCTCGGCAATGGTCTTGCCCTTGATCATTTCGGTGGCCATGGAGGAAGTGGCAATGGCAGAACCGCAGCCAAAGGTTTTGAACTTGACGTCGGTAATCACATCTCCATCTATTTTCAGATACATTTTCATAATATCGCCGCACTTGGGATTGCCCACCTGGCCCACGCCGTCGGCCTCTGCAATCTCCCCCACGTTGCGGGGGTGCTCAAAATGGTCCATCACTTTATCGGAATACAACATGTGATATTCTCCTTTCCAATTACAGTTCCCAGGTGGGTTTTCCCGCCTCTTTGTCCCAGACAGGAGACATCTCCCGCAGATAGGACACCACAGCAGGTACCTGTTCCAGGATATAGTCTACCTCTTCCTCTGGGTTCTTCGCCCCCAGAGAGAGCCGCAGGGAACCATGGGCGATTGCGTGGGGCAGGCCAATGGACAGCAGCACATGGGAGGGGTCCAGAGAGGCAGAGGAACAGGCTGAGCCGGAGGAGGCGCAGATGCCCTTGGCATCCAGGTGGAGCAGCAGAGCCTCCCCCTCCACCCCTTCAAAGACAAAGGAGGCGGTACCGGGCAGACGCCTGGTGGGATGTCCTGTCAGTCTGGCATAGGGCAGGACGGATAAGCCGTCAATCAGCTTGTCCCGCAAGGCGGCAAGCCGGACGTTTTCCGCCTCCATCCCCTCTGCCGCTTCCTGGAGGGCAGCCGCCATCCCAACAGCGCCAGGGACATTTTCTGTACCGGAGCGGCGGCCCTTTTCCTGTCCGCCCCCTTGAATCAGGGGGGGAAGCCGAAGAGGTTTCTTCATATACAGAGCACCAATGCCCTTGGGACCGCCAAACTTGTGGCCGGACAGGGAGAGCAAGTCCACCTGCCACTCCTCCACATCCACCGGAATGTGGCCCACCGCCTGGACCGCATCGGTATGAAAGAGAATCTTGTTGGCCCGGGCTATGGCGCCAATCTCTTGGATGGGCTGAATGGTGCCAATCTCATTGTTGGCCGCCATCACAGAAATCAGGATGGTATCGGGCCGGATGGCCTGTTCCACCGCAGCGGGGTCCACCAACCCATCCCGGTCAACGGGCAGGTAGGTAACTTCATACCCCTTCTTCTCCAGATACTGGGCTGTGTGGAGTACGGCGTGGTGCTCGATTGCAGTGGTGATGATATGTCCGGTGGACTTGCCCTTCAGGGCCATCAGCTCCGCCACCCCCCGCAAAGCCCAGTTGTCTGCCTCGGTGCCGCCGGAGGTAAAATAAATCTCCTCCGGTCGGGCATTCAGGCAGGAGGCAAGCTGGGCTCGGGCCTGCTCCAGGGCTGTTTTTCCCTCCTGTGCAAAGCGGTACAGGCTGGAAGGATTGCCGTAAGCGGCTGTAAAATGAGGAAGCATGGCATTCAGAGCGGTATCTGTAACAGCGGTGGTTGCCGCATGGTCCGCATAAATCATGGGGTGAGACATGGTGCATCTCCTTTCGATTTTCCATAATTCCTATCTGTTTACTAGATTATAAGCCTCCCTTTCTCTGCTGTCAAGGGGAATCTTTCCTATTCCTAGAGAATTTTGCTTTTCCGTTGACGGGACCATACAGGGGTGATATAGTTATGCCATCAATGAAAAGAAATCGAGGGGTGCTATGGATAAGAAAATGTTCAAATCCATCCTGCTGATCATCACCTACACGGTGCTGCTGGTGATGCTGCTGGTACGGCTGGATGTGATTGGAGGGGCCATCGGCACCCTTCTGGTGGTCCTGCGGCCTCTGATTATCGGGTTCTGTCTGGCCTTTGTATTAAACCGTCCCTGCCGGTTTTTTCACCGGCTGTACAGCCGGGGCCTGGACAGCACCAAACTCAAAGGGGCCGCTCAGCCGCTGGCGGTGCTGACCTCCTATCTGGTGCTGATTCTGTTTTTTGTGGCGGTCTTTTCCTTTGTGGTACCCAAGCTGGTGGAGAGCATCCAGACCTTCGTTTTCAACCTGAGCGGATACATTGCCAATGCGCAGGATACCATCAACCATCTGCTGGCCTATCTGCACCTGGATATGGAGCAGCTGGATTTGTCCAACCTGAATGAAACCCTTCGAGGTATGTTCACGCAGGCCCTCAGCTTTTTGTCCAGCCTGGGGCCTCAGCTGCTGGAATTCACCACCGGTCTGGTCTCCATCATTGTTACCGGCGTCCTCTCTCTGGTTTTTTCCATTTACATGCTCTCAGGACGGGACACCCTCATGGCCCAATGCCGTCGGATGCTCCAGGCCTATATTCCCTCCAGGGTGGCAAACCCTGTGTCTGACGTTGTGGCGCTTACCGGAGCTACCTTCACCAAATTTGTCACCGGCCAGGTCATCGAAGCCTGCATTTTGGGCAGCTTGTGTTCCATGGGTATGCTCTTTATCCAGGCCGACTATGCTCCCCTGATTGGCGTCACCGTAGGCGCCTCCGCCCTGATCCCGGTGGCAGGGGCTTACATTGGCGCCATTGTCTCCGCCATTCTTCTGCTGATGGTTTCTCCTCTGAAAGCCCTCATTTTTGTGGTCTTCCTGCTGATCCTCCAGCAGGTGGAGGGCAATGTGATCTATCCCCGGGTGGTAGGCTCTTCCCTTGGCCTGCCTGGCCTGTGGGTGCTGGCAGCGGTCACGGTGGGCGGCAGCCTGATGGGGCTGGT
>CALWOK010000113.1 GCA_944383125.1 uncultured Flavonifractor sp. | reverse complement strand
AGGGGCAGGATGTCAAGGGCGGCGAAGCCGTTTATCCTGCCCTTGACATCCGGACCCGGCGGTGTTACTCAGGCATGCGCTCGGCAAAGTAGATGGCCATCTGGGCGTGGATGATACTCCAGTCCTGCCGCCGTCCTGTCCATTTTTTGGTAATATCCATCATGGCCAGATACAGCATTTTCAGCAGGCTGTCATCGGTGGGAAAGACAGATTTGGCCTTGGTTACCTTACGGAGCTGGCGGTTGAAGCCTTCAATAGCGTTGGTGGTGTAGATCAGCCTGCGTACCTCCTGGGGATACTTGAAATAAGTGCGGGTGAGAACCAATTGTCCATTTCTGCACACAACACAGAGAGAGGACATAACATGGAATGTCCCTGTGACATGCCCTCATACTCTACTCGGGAGGAATCAGCATAGCAACCAATTTTGGCGTAGCCAATCAATATAACGTCTTTCTCTTTGGGGATATCAATCTGAGCAATACCGACGCAGAAGGAAGGGTAGCGGTAGGCGGCAACGCTACCCTGAGCAACTATGGAATCGGCGCCGGGATTTCTCCGCTCCCCCCTGCCAACACCGACCCGTCCTTTGTGGTCAACGGCAATATCAATGTATCCAATGGCTCCAACGCCAGCGGCAACACCGTCATTAATCCGGACAGCACCATTATCCAGTATACCATGGGCAATCCCAACGGTACCTTTCTGACTGGTACGCCCATCGATTTTGCAGAGGCCGCCGCTTATCTGAAATGTGCATCCGGTTTTTGGAACTCCCTTGCCCCCAATGGCGTGGGCGAGGTGGTATTCAACCAGCTCAATCTGACGGGTACCGATGAAACGCTGAACATTTTCAGCCTGGACAGCGCCAATCTCTACGGCTCGGGAGTATCTCTCAGCCAGCTCAACGGCATCAATATCATCGCCCCCATTGACGCCACCATTCTCATCAATGTGGCGGGTACCAACATCCAGTACGGCAGCTATCAGATTTTCCGCAATGGGACAGCAGCCAGCCGGGAAAATGCCCGGAAAATTCTGTGGAACTTCCCCCAGGCGCTGACCTGGTCTAACAGTACCACCGCCATCTATGGTTCTGTCCTGGCGCCCTTTGCCGCTGCCAACACCACCTTCAGCCAGATCAACGGCAATATTATGCTGGAATCCTTCTCCGGCAATGCCGAAAGCCATAATGAGCTGTTTCTTGGGGAACTGCCCGAGCCTACGGTCTGTCTGATCAGCAGCAGTACCACCTCCAGCACCACCACTACAACTACCACCAGCAGCACTACTTCCAGCACCACCACCGCCAGCAGCACCACCTCCACAACCAGCAGCAGTACCACCTCCAGCTCTACGACTACCACAGCCAGTACCACAACCACTACGTTTACCACTTCTACCACCGCAACCACCAGCACCACCACAGTGGCTCCCCAACCCCGGATTCAGGCCATTTCCGATCTGATGGAATCGGTGGCCCTCCAACAAGCCGCTCTCTCCCATATTTTGAATGCCGAGGGAGAAAAGCTGCAAAAAATCCTCTCTTTCCAGGATATCACCCATGAAACTGTCCTGGCAGCCAACCGGTCTGTGGAGTCCATGGTCAACGCCATTGCCAATCTGGAGATCAATCTACAGAGCAAGCTGGAACTGTTCCGGGAGTGCTCCTGCGGAACAGAACCATAAAACCGTTGGCGTAACGGCACTCCGTTACGCCAACATCCATAATCAGCAGCAGGGAGGGTATTTTCATGAAAGTTGCCATTCTGACCATGTTTACCGGTCTGTCCACCACCTACTCTCTGGTCAATGTGGTAGCCGACCAGCTGACCATGCTGTTACAGGCCGGGATTGCGGTGAAGGTACTGGTCAGCGAAACCTGCCCCGATGGGGAGCGGACCGGAATTTTTGCAGACCGGCGGATTGAATGGGTCAAAATTACCAACACCCGCAACGGAGCACTCATCCACTGGCACGATTACTCCGGAGCTACCGGCGTGGTACACCCCACTTTTTTTGCAGAAGCTGAGCTGATCGCCCAGGATTTTGTACGCCATCTGAACGACGTGGATGTATGTATCCTCCACGATATCCTGTATCAGGGGTGGCACCTGGTCCATAACATTGCCATCCGCAAGGCCCAGCAGGAATTGCCCCAGGTGCGTTTTCTGGCCTTCACCCACTCCCTGCCTGTCAACCGGCCCAAAGAAATGGACTTTCCCTTCTCCGCCCGCTTTACAGGTATGCCCAGGACCCGCTTTGTCTACCCCACCTATTCCGGCCTGCCGGCACTGGCCAGACAATATGACATACCGGAAGGGCATTGTGCTGTGGTTTACAATACCCTCCCTCTGCTCCAGAGCATGAGCCAGCCAGTACAGCAGGTGGCAGAGCGGATGGATTTACTGGGCGCCGACCTTCTGAGCATTTATCCTGCCCGTCTGACCACCGGAAAAAAGTTTGAAAAGGTGGCCGCACTGCTGGGCGCCATCCAGCGTGCAACTGAGCTGCATGCCAGGGTGGTGTTCTGTGATTTCCCCAGCGCCGACATTCCCAGCCAGGTCTATAAAAGCATGATCTGTACAGAGGGGGTCCGGTTTGGCCTGAAACAGGAGGATATGCTCTTTACCTCCGACCTGCAGGGTTTTGAAGAGGGCTTCCCCAGAGAGGGGGTATTGGAGCTGTTCCAGTTATCCAACCTGTTTATCTGTCCCTCCTATTCGGAGTCCTTTGGCCTTACCGTTCTGGAAGCTGCCAGCCGGGGCAATTTTCTGGTACTCAATGCGGCGGTACCTGCGCTCCAGGAATTGGGCAGTGCCTTGGGGGCCTACTTCCTCCGATGGGATGCCAGAAACTTCGGTTTTGATACCAGAGAGGCATATCATCCCTCTGAGGAGGCCTACTACCAGGAACACGGCGGCATGATTGTCAACCGGATGCGGGAGGATTCCAGTCTCCGGGCAAAGACCGTGGTCAGAACTAAATACAACACTGAGTGGATCTGCAAAAACCAACTGCTGCCCCTGTTAGCCTGTGAAAGCAGCTGCGCCCAAAGAGAATAAATCAAAAAATTTTTATCTGTTGTACTTCAACAAACAGCATGATAAAAGAGGGATATTTCAGAAAAAATAAAGCGGTTTAACCAATCATTGTTCAATTTTTATTGCTTGTCAGAAAAATCCCTCCTCAATCTGAGTCATCATATGTAGGTAGGATAGGTTTTCATCGTACAGGATATATGGTAAAATGATCTGGCCCCAATAGGCCCTGCGCACGGGTCCGATCCAGGGGAGTAATCCGCCCTTCTGTCCATCCGCCTTTGTTATATTTTGTACCGAAAAAGGATTTACAAGGGTTTATAGGGTGTGGTAAAATTTTATAAATATATCAACGATATCAGCTATGGCTCAGCAATTCCGGCACATTTTGAACAGCAATGAGGAGGACACCGTGGGAAATATTTGGAAGTATTTCGAGAAATTAGATGAAATACTGTATGCGTCAGATATGGATACCTATGAGATGGTATACGCCAACCGGAAGGCCTGCCGTATGTTAGGAATTGGCTCCCTGGAAGAAATCCAGGGAGAGAAATGTTATCAGGTACTCCATCATCGCACTTCTCCCTGCCCATTTTGTACCAATTATAAGCTGAAGCCTTTGGAATACTTTGAGTGGACCCATTATAACGATAACCTGGGAAAGTACTTTGCGCTGAAAGACACCATGCTGTTTATGGATGACCGGCGGGTGCGTGTTGAACTGGCGCTGGATCTGTCGGTCAATACCCAACAAAAAAATACCATTCAGGAATATGAAAACAATGAGCAGCTTCTGAATGAAGCATTACAGCTGGCTTTGGGCTGTAATGACGAGGAAGAAGACCCCATTCAGATTTTCCTGGCATTTTTGGGGGAAAAACTGGAATGTGAGCGGATGTATATTTTTGAAGGGGAGGATGGCGGTCCGGTGGATAACACCTATGAGTGGTGTGCCCCGGACGTTACCCCGGAAATTCAGAATTTACAACAGGTCCCCTATGAAGTGGTGTCTCTGTGGTACCGTATGTTCCATGAGGGAAAAAATGTGGTCATTTATGACCTGGAGGAAATCCGGGAGCATGATCCTGAGATGTACCGCACCTTAAAGCCCCAGGGCATCCGAAGCCTGGTGGTCAGCCCAATTGTCTATAAAGATACCATTCTGGGCTTTTATGGGGTGGACATCCCCCCCAGTCACAGCCTGTCCCACATTTCTTTTTTGTTGGACATCATCGGTCATTTTATTGTGTGCATGATCCAGCGCCGTGGGCTGGTACGGCGGCTGGAGAGCATGAGCTATCATGACCAGTTAACGGGCGCCTTGAATCGTCATGCGCTGACACGCACGCTGGAGCGGCTGCGGAATAAGAATATCCGTGTGGGGCTGATTTACTGCGATCTGATGGGGTTAAAGCAGATCAATGACACCAGGGGCCACGACGAAGGAGATACTCTGATTCAAGAAGCCTATCAGTTTTTACAAACCCGGAGTAAAGACAGCCCGGTATTCCGTCTGGGCGGCGATGAATTTATGGTATTATGTGAAAATATGGAGCGCCGCCAGTTTGATGAGATTTTACATGCCATCAGTCGCCAGGAGACCTATGACAAGGTAAAAATGGCGGTGGGCTATGCCTGGCGGGAAGGGACAGACATTGATTTCTCCGAAATGCTGCTGAAGGCAGATGAGGATATGTACCGGGACAAGAGCGTACGTCGCCAGAGTATTTTAAATGCCATTTCCGGCGACATGGAGGAATGGCGTAAAATCGCTGAAAAACCGATTCGTGACCGGCCATCATAAGCGGAACATGGGCAACATCAGGCGGGCAGCTTTTGCAAAAGCTGCCCGCCTGATGTTTACGACAGACACTCAGCCGGTGCCAATACGAGCGGCTACCGTATTCAACACCTCCTGATGGGTCTGGTCAAAAATGTGGGTATATACCCGTCCGGTAATGGATACATCCTTGTGTCCCAAAGCCTTTCCGATGTCCACCAGAGGAATGCGGGCGCTATTGGCCAGACTGGCAAAGGTATGACGCAGCCCATGCACTGTGATAGGCGGCAAGCCATAGTCGGTAACAAAGATGTGGAAGGCCCATGTGACAGAATTGGGATGCCTTGGCCTGCCATGGGGATCGGTCAGCACATATCCGCTATCCAGATAATCCTCCTGATCCTCTGCCAGCTTCAGCTGTTCTTTGCGGATGCTTTGCAGCAGCTGATTGAGGTCATCCAGCCCCGCGATTCCCAGGGTGCGGATGGAGCTTTTGGTCTTGGGTTCTTTTTCCACCACTCGATGGCCGGCTGTGGTGCGGGTAAGGCGGATGCGGATGATATAGTGTTCAAAGTCAACGTCAGACCACCGCAGACCACAAATTTCTCCCCGGCGCAGCCCCAGATAAGCGCCCAGCTTGACCACAAGCTCCAGCCAATGACCTTCCACCACCCGGAACAGCTCCCGGAGCTGTTCCGGGGTATAGTAAAACTGACGGGTCGGATGTTCCCGGGGCGGCTCCACACGGTCTGCCGGATTTTCCCGTAAAATACGCTGACGAAATGCCAGCTGTAACGCGGTATGCAGCAGGATATGGTGTTTATGGACGCTGTTGGAGTCCAGATTACCCTCCCGCATTTTTTGCGCATAGTATTTCTGAATGTGCCACGGCTCCAGGTGCTGGAGCCGGATGCGTCCCATGGCCGGATTGACGTGATTTTTGATGACAGAGCGGTAGCAGTAGTAGGTGGTATAGGCCCGGTTGGGTGCGATGACCTCCTCCAGCCAATATTCCAGCCACTCTGCCAAGGTCAGGCGGCTGGAATCAGAGGGCAGCCGCCCTCCGCAGCCGTTCTGAAATTGTTCCAATGCCAGCTCCGCTTCCTCCAGATCTGCAAAAGTACGCACTCTGCGGTCACGCCGTCCCTCTGCATCGGTACCATAGTTAAAACAGACGTAATACAGCTTCTTTTGGTCATCGTATGCCAGGTTTTTTTTGATTGCCTTTCTTGCCATTCAGATCCCTCCTATACTGCGGCGAAAAAAGTCGAATTACCGCATAGACGTATTTTGTCAGGGATTTTCACCAACGTCAATCGCTGGCGAACTGCAAAAAAGGAAATATATGGGTTATTTTTGGCTACCTGGCGGCTACCGGTAGCCAAAGCCAATTGCGGAACAGATTGGTGTACAAGGGATTGCCAGGTTTCTTAGAGATTGTTTCCTTGCCTGAAAGTCTAAAAATTTTAAGGAGGAATACCAAA
>CALWOK010000112.1 GCA_944383125.1 uncultured Flavonifractor sp. | reverse complement strand
TGAGATTCATAGTCCAGCATAGGGCCTACCCAGGTGGTACCTACGGTGCTCATCAGCCGGGTAACACGGCCGCCTTCCTCGTCACAGGTGAAGATCAGCGGGATGTTGGAGTAGCGCTGAGTGGTGGCCAGCATATCCTTCAGCTGGTTCTGGCTGAGCATATTGGGCTTGCGGTACAGAATGCCGCAGACCGGGTAGCGCTCCAGTCCGCTCCGGGTGGCCTCACCGGCCTGGACGGCAGTTTTTACCCCGGTAATGGCCTCAGGGCTGACAATGATCAGCTGGCATACCTTTTCATGCAGGCTCATCCCGGCGATGATCTGTTCTGCCTGGGCTGTCATGCGCTCCTCACGGGTGGGGGTCGGTGTGGGAGTAGGCACCGGGGTAGGGGTAGGCTCCGGTGTCGGAGTGGGAAGAGGGGCCTGGCTTTGTGCAGAGGAGGGGGAAGGGGAAGACACTGGTTCCCCCTGAGACGGCTGGCCCAGCAAAAGCCAGGCCGCAATGCCGCCCCCTGCCAACAGCAGAAGCACTGCAAGCAGGGCAATGAGTTTTCCGGCCCCGGAGCCTGACCCCTTGGCGCATCGTTTCCCGTTCATACAGTAATCTCCTATGGTTCAAATTCGCAGATAAAGCCCATGCTGTCCGCCATGTAACCGGCGGCGGAAAGGGGATCGTTGCGCTGGTCATTCCACGACCAGTGGCCTACGCTGGCCACATTCCACAGCATGATATACCACTCTTCGGTGCCGTCCAGATCCTGACGGGAGGGCTCATGTTCCGACCAGGCCTGGAAGGAAAATTCCTCACCGGTCACCCAGTGGCCGAACACATTGCCGTCATCATCATAAGAGGTATAGCCCCCCAGCCAGAGATAGCTGATGTCCTCGGCCTCTGCCATGGCGGTGAGGGTGTCCATCTCCTGCTGGGAGGTGATGGTAGCCAGGTGGCCGCCCATCTCCTGGCAGCGGCGGGAGGCCTCCTCCCAGGACAGGGATTCTTTGACAAGCACATAGCGGGAGCCGTCTCCCACCTGGCCGTCATCCCGGATGCTGCGCACCGGGGTTACCGTCAGATCGGCCTGTCCCCGGTAGCCGGTGCCGGATACCTGTACCTGCAAATCCCGGGTGGCATAGCTGTCGATGGCACTGTCGCTCTCGTACTCCACCACATAGTACTCCATCTGCTCATCGTAAATCTGCTGGAAAATCATTTGCAGGTCGTAGAGATCGTCAATGTACCAGTATTTTCCGCCGGTGTTCTCGGCAATGTTCCGCAGGGTGCCTGTTTCCACGCTGCTGCCCACACCAATGACATACACCGGCGTCTGTCGGTCGTTGGCATAGCGGATCAGTTCGCTGGGGGTGTGGCTGCTGCTGTTGTCCATGCCGTCGGTAAAAGCGATGACGCACCGGGCGCCTCCCTGAAGAGAGGCATTGGTGATGCCGTTATAGACGGCATCATAAAAGGCGGTCATACCATCGGTGGACATGTTGCGGATGCCGTTGACCAGCAGGGCCTGATCGTCGGTGTAATAGCACATCTGCTGTACAATGGAGTCAAAGGCCAGCACCTCTGCCCGGTCCCCAATGGTAAAGTCCAGAGACTGGACAAACTCAATCATCACATTCTGAATTTTACTCATGTCGCTGGGGGTGATGCTGTCGCTCTTGTCGGCCACCAGGTCAATGTTCAGCCCGGCGTTGCCCTCCAGGGGGGAAACCGACTTGACTTCACGGGCCAGGTATTCCCCGCCGTCAGTCCGTTCGGAGATGAGAAAGGCGTCGCTGCCCAGCCCTTCCACGGTCTGGCCGGTATATTGGTCCACCACCTGGAAATAGGCCCGCACCACAGGGTACTGGCTGACATCGGTAGACACCAGCCGCACATAGGCAGGGTCAAAATAGGGGGTGAGATAGTCGGTGCTCCGCTCCTGGGTCAGGCCGTTGACGTTCATGGTCAGGTAAGTCTGCCGGAATTCCTCACTGATCCCATGATCCTGGGTCAGGTAGCTGATGTGTACCTCCCCCTCTGCCGTTTCCACAGAGCGTACCTGGCAATCAGAAACACCATCCTCCTGTACCGTCAGATCGGCTTCGGTGAGAGTAAAGGGTCCGCTGCAGGACAGGGTGAGGGTGACCACAGGAAAGTTGCTGATATCCACCGCTTCCACCTGTTCAGACAGGGCAAACAGGGAGCACAGCCGCTGATAGAGCGTATAATTGGGGTCATCAACGCTCACGGCAAGGGTGCTCAGCAGTGCTTGTGCTTCGCTGGTGCGATCCAATCCCAGGCAGGCCTGGACCAGTGAGAGCTTGGCATCGGTCTGGAGGACACCAAAGGTTTCCGCCTGTGCATAGGCATCTGCGGCTTCCTGGTAATTTCCCATGGCCAGGGCCTGGCTGCCCTCGTCCAGAGCGGCCTGATAAGCGGCATTGTTGGAAAAGTAGCGGTAGAGGAAAAAGCCGGACACGGCGACGATTGCCACCGCCGCCAGAACCACTGCCAGCAGCATCTGATGGTTGAGGGATTTTTTGGAAGTCAGCGGAGCATCAGGCAGGGGCTGTTCACTGGGGGAAGGCGGAGTGTCCGCCTCGGACTGCTCGGTGGGAGCAGGGTTCTCTAGTGCGGGGCCGTCATCTTTGGCCTGGTCAACCGGCGGCTCTGGCTGGACCACAGGCCCTGTCTCAACAGGCGGTTGCGTCACAGGCTGGGACGGAGCGGAAGCAGACTCTGAAGGGATGATGCGTTTGACAGGTGTCCCGCAGCTTTTGCAGAAGTTTGCATCCTCTGGAAGCTGTGTGCCGCACTTGGTACAGAACATCGTTCTCCTCCTCTCTTTCTATGGAAAAACGGAGTTCCTTTGTTCAGTTGACAAAGAGATCATCCCGTTTTTTGAAATAAACCGCTTGCAAAATGATGGAAACCACATTGATAGCAATACCAACCAGCATGGGAATGATGTACTGCTCCAAAATGGCGTGAATCCCGTAGCGGGATGCTTCTGTATAAAAGTACACCAGAAAGAGTGCCTGAAGAATCACAGGGATAATCAGCATGATCAGATGCCAGTACCAGGCGCCCTTTTGCAGCCGCAGCATTTTGACCCAGGTTATCAGAATCAGAATACCCAGTACCAGGAAGAGCACCCCGGCCAGTAGCGCCATATCTTTGGAACCGGTCATGGCCTGGAAGAAGGCGCCGACCAGAGAAAACAGGGCGACGGAGCCAAGGAAGGTGGACAGCAGACCTGCCAGGGAGAGGGCGCCCAGTATGCCGGGAAGCATCAGTACCAGAAAGACAACGCTTTCATCATTGTTGTAGAATCCAAAGGAAAAGGAATTGGGGGATGTAGTGGCAAAGGTGGTAAGGAAGAGCAAAACACCACCCAGAAAAAGATACATCAGTGCGGAGGACAGGATAGAGAAATAAATCTGATACTTGTACCACCCCATAGGACAGCCATAGTCCAGCCGCCCGTTGCGGTAAACCGGCTGCCGTTTTTCCATTGCGGGAGGGTTGGACGGGGGTTGAGGTACATTCTGCTGGGGGACTGCGTACTGATAGGCGGGAACATAGTTGCTCTGGGGAACATTCTGGGGCGGAGCAACAGGCGGTGTTGCAGTGGTTTGCTGATACTGGGGCCGATACCCCCCTTGCAAGCGTTCGCCCGCTGGCGGGGTCTGCTGAACCGGCGGTTCCGGCTGCGGGCATGGGTCCGGCTGCCTGGGCGGTGCCGGTTGCCCGGAAGGATTGGTCAGTTGTTTGCCGCAAGCTGTGCAAAATGCACTGTTATCAGGAATCTGACTGCCGCAATAAATACAGTACATAACGCCTACCTCCATTCTCTCTTTCGCCAAAATACGGCAATCTTATTTTATTTCATTTTGCGAAGGTTGTAAAGGGCTTTCAGGGTTTCCAATCATAGGATACCAAAAGCGGGCAGGAAAACAAAACCTCCCGGTCCGGATCTGTGCTCCGGATCGGGAGGTTGGGGCGTTGTCGTAAAAGGAGAGTTTATACCTGGGCCAGGGCCTGCTCCACATCGGCCAGAATATCCCGGATGTCCTCAATGCCTACGCTGAGGCGTACCAGATCGGGAGACACCCCGGCGGCATGGAGTTCCTCGTCGGTCATCTGCCGGTGGGTGGTGGAGGCAGGGTGCAGGGTACAGGTTTTGGCGTCCGCCACATGGGTGGCGATGGAGGCCAGCTCCAGACCGGACATAAATTTGGAGGCAGCAGCCCGGCCGCCCTTGACGCCGAAGGATACCACACCGCAGGTGCCATTGGGCAGATATTTTTGAGCCCGCTCAAAGTAGGGATCTCCTTCCAGACCGGGATAACGGACCCAGGCCACCTTGGGATGGTCTTTCAGGTATCTGGCCACGGCAAGGGCATTTTCACAGTGGCGTGCCACCCGTAACGGGAGCGTTTCCAGGCCAATGTTCAGATAGTAGCAGTTCTGGGGGGAGGGAATGGCGCCCAGATCCCGCATGAGCTGGACGGTAGCCTTGGTGATGAAAGCGCCCTCCAGGCCGAAACGCTCCGTATACGTAATGCCGTGGTAGCTCTCGTCGGGCGTGGTCAGGCCGGGGAATTTGCCGGCATGGGCGTTCCAGTCAAATGTTCCGGAATCCACAATGGCGCCGCCTACGGCATTGGCATGGCCATCCATATATTTGCTGGTGGAATGGGTAATGATGTCTGCCCCCCACTGGAAGGGATGGCAGTTGACAGGGGTGGCAAAGGTATTGTCCACAATCAGGGGGACTCCATGGGCATGGGCGGCCCGGGCAAACTTCTCAATATCCAGTACCGTCAGGGCGGGATTGGCAATCGTTTCCCCAAAGACTGCCCGGGTCTTCGGCCGGAAGGCAGCTTCCAGTTCTTCCTCGGAGCAGTCGGGATCAACAAAGGTAAAGTCAATGCCCATCCGCTTCATGGTGACGGCAAACAGGTTGTAAGTGCCGCCGTAAATGGAGGAGGAGCACACCACATGCTCTCCGCAGGATACCAGATTAAAAATGGCATAAAAGGAGGCGGCCTGTCCGGAGGAGGTCAGCATGGCGGCGGTACCCCCCTCCAAGGCGCAGATTTTGGCTGCCACATGGTCGTTGGTGGGGTTCTGGAGGCGGGTATAGAAGTATCCGGAAGCCTCCAGGTCAAACAAAGCGCCCATTTGCTCTCCTGTGGTATAGCGGAAGGTGGTGGACTGAATGATGGGGATATTGCGGGGTTCCCCGTTGGCTGGGGTATATCCGGCGTGGAGGCACTGGGTGCTGATGCGGTGCTGGCTCATGGGCGGTATCTTCCTTTCTTTGGCTAACACTGAAAAAATTTGCCACAGTAATGTCGTAAAGTTCAGCAGCCTTTATGGTACACCAGAGAAACAGGGATTGTCAATAGGGGCTATTGCTCCAGGGCAGGGTCAGGGAGTAAGGGCTGGTCCAGGGGCAGCGCACCCAGTGGAGGGGCAGGCTGCCCTTCCACATACAGCTGGACGGCCTCAATGCCCTCCAGCTGGCAGAGGGTATTGACCATGGCATAGATCATCAAAGTGGCCTGGCTTTCCTGGGACAGTGCGGCAGGAAAGGAAGGCGACAGGTCTACAATGCAAATTCCGTCCTGTAACGTCACCGAGCGGATCTGTACATCCTCCGGCAGACCGGTCTGGGCCGGAGTGCCATCTGCCCAGGCGGCCAGTACCGCCTGAGGAATGGTCTGCTCAGGTTGTTTGAGGATCTTCCGGCGTTCAATATCCAGATAGGGACCATCTGCGGCGAGGTATCGCAGGTCGACCCATAGCTCCAGCGGCTCGTCCACACCGCCGGTCAACAGAATATCATTGGCGGAGAGCTGCTGAATGGGGCGATAGGGAATTTCCCGCCCTTCTACTGTCACATAGACGTCGCTGACCTCCTCCAGCTGACAGAAGGTCAGGGAGAGGCAGGCATCTGCCAGGGCCATGTCCACACCGGAGAGGGTATAATACTGTTCGGAGAAATCCAGGTGAAGCTGTCCCTCTTCCAGCTGCCATTCCAGCAGGCGCAGTCCGGCCGGCAAAGGAGAGGTCAGCCCCGGCGTTTCCGGAGGTTCCAGCAGCAGCGCCAGCAGGGCGGAGATGGTTTCCTCCTGGGCCGGGATGGTATGGGACTCCCCTGCCACGGCATACTGGCTGTCAGGGTCTGCAAGGGCGGAGTAGTACACCAGGTATTCTGTGCTGCCCCCTTCCGACCGGGGGGTGGAAGTACACCCGCTGCCCAGCAGCAGAGAGGCGCACAGCAGTGCCGTCATTCCCTTTCGGCTCATGGCTGCCCTCCTTCCGTTTCCCGCCAGGCAGGAAACCGCACGATAAACCGGGTGCCGCCGCCCTCTCCCGAGCTGACCTGAATGGTGCCGCCGTGCTGGCGCACCGTATCCCGGACAATGGACAGGCCCAGGCCGGTACCGCCTGCCGCTCTCGAGCGGGCCTTGTCCACCCGGTAAAAGCGGTCAAAAATTTTGGGCAGATCCTCCGGGGGAATGCCTACGCCGGTATCCTTCACCGTGAATACCACCTGGTCGGACTGCCGCTCCAGGGTGACCGTGACCGTACCATGGGGCAGGTTATATTTCACCGCATTTTCCATCAGGTTGAAGGCCACCTGATACAGATCATCCTCGGTGGCCAGGATGATGCAGCCCGGCTGCAGCTGAAGAGACAGGCTGATCTCGGCCGCCCGGGCCAGAGGGGTCAGCATATGCTCCACCCGTTCCACCACCTGCTTCACATCCACCGGAGCGGTATGGAAGGGATGGGCAGTGTCCAGACGGGTGAGGGTAAGCAGCTTTTCGGTGATGCGGGTGAGCCGTTCGGCCTCATCTCCAATGTCCATCAAAAATTCCCGGGCTGTTTCGTTGTCCATGTGGTCAGCCTGAAGGATGGAGTCGGTCAGCAGACGGATGGAGGCAAGGGGGGTTTTCAGCTCATGGGAGGCGTCCGACACAAAGCGGCGGCGCACCTCCTCGGTGGTCTGGAGCCGCCCGGTCAGCTCGTTGAATTCATCTGCCAGGCGGCTCAGCTCATCCCGCCCGGTGACGCAGACCCGGTGGCTGTATTCCCCTTCCCGCACCGTATGGACCCCTCGCAGCAGCCGGGCGATCCGCCGGGTGAGGGCCTGGGAGAATACGATGCCCATGACAGCCGTCACCACACAGATGACAATGGAAATATTGCGCAGGTTGCTCTGGATGCCCTGGAGCAGCGCCCCCTGCTGGGCATCAAATTCGTAGAGATAGACGGCGCCCTGGGTCATGGAGCGGTAGGTGATGGGTACGGCGGTCCGGCTGCACAGGGCGCCGTCCACATACTCTGCACGGAACACATCATTGCCCCGCAGGGCGGTCACAATCTCCCACAGCATGGCATACTGACCGGCGGTGTCGGTGCGCTGGCTGCCCTCCTGATAGTCGCACAGCACGATACCGTTGGGATCTGTTACCAATACCCGTGTTACCCCCAGACTGCCCAGCAGCAGACTGACGGTTTTGGTGGCCCCCTCTTCGGTAAGGGCTTCCGGTCCGGTGGCCAGGGCGGAGGCCAGGACTGAGGCCTGATTTTGCAGAGAGGTCTGTTTGGACTGGTAAGCCAGGGTTTGGGATACCGCCACCGGGTAGCTGTTCAGCAGCACCACCACCGCAGCCAGAATAACCAGATAGGTGAGGGCGTATTTTACCCGCAGGGAGCGCCAGAAAGGCACACGCTGGGCATGGGTGTCTGTTTGCCTGTTATCCATGCTTCAGATAGTACCCCACGCCCCATTTGGTGAGAATATATTCTGGATTGGCCGGGTCCAGCTCCAGCTTTTCCCGCAGACGGCGGACGTGGACATCCACCGTCCGGTAATCTCCGGCATACTCATACCCCCACACCACGTTGAGCAGATTTTCCCGGCTGTAGACCCGCCCCGGATTGCGCAGCAGCAGCTCCATCAGGTCAAACTCCTTGGCGGTAAGATCCACGCTGTTACCGTCCTTCCAGGCGGCCCTGGCCTCCGGGTCCAGAGTGATGTGGCCCATGGTCAGCTTGCCGCTCACCCCTTTTTGCTGGGCGGCCATTCCTGCCCGGCGGATGAGGGCACGCACACGGGCTTTCAGCTCCAGGATGTTGAAGGGCTTGGTGATATAGTCGTCCGCCCCGCACTCAAAGCCGATGATCTTATCGGTATCCTCACTGCGGGCGGTCAGCATGATGATGGGGACATTGGAGAATTCCCGGATGCGCATACAGGCCTGCAGCCCGTCAATTTTGGGCATCATTAAATCCAGAATGATCAGGTCAAAGCCGCCGCTACGGGCAAGCTCCACCGCTTCTTCTCCGTCATAGCCCGCTTCCACCTGGTAGCCCTCGCTTTCCAGGTTGAACTTGATGCCCTTGACCAGCACCTTTTCGTCGTCCACAACCAATATTTTCAAGGTATACACTCCTTTATGATGAAACCGTCACATAGTCGATCAGGCCCTCCAGAATCCCCTCCCCAATGCCCGGTACCCGGGTCAGATCTTCTGGTATCCGGAAGGGACCGTTGGCCTCCCGGTCGGCAATGATGTCAGAGGCCCGTTTTTCTCCGATGCCCGGCAAGGTCATCAGCTCCTCGGCGGTGGCGGTATTCAGATTGACCTTGCCGCTGGAGGGGGCGGGTTTGGCCCCAGCCGGTGTGGCAGAGGGGACGGCTGACGGTTCCATGGTGGCCACCGCAGCCGGTGTGGGGAGGGAAAGCACATTCTGGGTTTCTACCCGCACCGGCTGGGTACTGGCAGTCCCCCGCAGGAACCAGCCCGCCGCAAAGGCGCCAAAGGCCACCGCCAGCAGCAGGGTGAGGAATTCCAGTCTGGATATCTTCATATTTTTGTAACCCCCTTCCCGTTGCGTCCCGGCTATGGGTTTGATATAATGGATTTGCACACCATTATATCATAGAAAAAGGGAGTTTCCTATGAAAAAATCACGCCCACTCGCTTTGATGCTGGTCCTGGTGCTGTTGACCGGGCTGCTCACCACCTTTGCCGCCGCCAGCAGCGGCAGCGCCATCCTGGACGGCATGGAGGTCAATGCCAAAGCGGCCGTCCTGGCTGATCCCAACACCAACGAGATTCTCTATGAAAAAAATGCCCACGAAAAGATGTACCCTGCCAGCATTACCAAGGTGATGACCTGTCTGCTGATGCTGGAGGCAGTAGATGCAGGACAGTATAAGCTGGAGGATACCGTCACGGCCGGGGCGGGCCTCCATACCGGTATTGGAGCCAATGCCTCCACCGCCGATATCAAAGCGGGGGAGAACATCCGCATTATTGACCTGTTGTATGCCGCCCTGATCTCCTCCGCCAACGAGGCCTGTAATGTCATGGCGGAGGCGGTGTCGGGGGATGTGGCCGCCTTTGTGGAGAAAATGAACCAGCGGGCCGCCCAGCTGGGGATGAAGGATACCCACTTTGCCAATACCCACGGATACCACAATGATGACCACTATACCACCGCTTATGATGTGTATCTGATGTGTCAGGAGGCCATGAAGCACGAAACCTTCCGTACCATCGTGTCCTCCAAAAGCTATGACATGCCTGCCACCAACCTCCATACGGAACCCCGCACTGTCCACTCTACCAACGCTTTGATTTCCAACTGGAATGTAACCGGCTATCTGTATTCTTATGCCACCGGCATCAAGACCGGCTATACGCCGGAGGCGGGGTACTGTCTGGCAGCAGGGGCCACCAAGGAGGACCGCAGCCTGATTTCTGTGGTGATGGGCTGCGAGCGGGAGCCTGGCACCACCGGCAGCGCCGGCTTTATTTACTTCAGCGAAACCAAACGCCTGCTGGAGTGGGGCTTTAACAATTTCTCCAGCCAGACCATTCTGGACTCCACCAAGCGGGATATTCCCGAGGTGGAGGTCACGCTGGGCAAGGGGACCAACTATGTCACCCTGGAGCCAAAGGGAGAGATTACCGCCCTGCTGCCCGATGATATTACTCCGGAGAGCTTCACCTTTGATTATACCCTCAACGCCAAGAGCGTGGAGGCCCCTGTGGAGAAGGGACAGGTACTGGGTACCATTACCGCCTCCTTTAACGACAAGGAGTACGGCTCTCTGCCCCTGGTAGCCAGCATCGGGGTGGAGGTAGACACGCTGATGTACAATCTGGACCGCATTCAGAAGTTCTTTTCTCAGCTGTGGGTGAAGATCCTGCTGGGTATCCTTCTGGCGGGGATTGTGGTGCTGATTGTCCGGCAGATCTTTTTCAAGGGCCGGCGAGGAGGACGCAGAGGAGGCTATGCAGCCCGCAGCAGCTCCCGCTATACCGGTGGGCGGCGCAGAAGACGATAAGAGCAACACAAACAGGCAGGTTCCCTGGGAACCTGCCTGTTTGTTATATCAGGAACCATATCTTCTGTCTTTAAGCGTCGGAAGAACCGTTCCCGCTGGTGGAAGGAACAGAGACTCCTTCAAGGGGATTGCCCACCTCGGTATTGGCAGCCAGTTCTGCCGGAGTGGGCTGAGGCTGTTGGGGTTCCTCCTCGCCCCAGAGGGAATCATGCTTCTTGCCCTCTGCATTTTTGTGCATGAGCGCCATATTTTTTGCACACATGTACAGCTCATGGCTGTACTCCATCAGTTTGTTTTCGTCAGACGGAGGCACTTTGTCCCCTTTGGAGATGCGGCGGCAGATTTCCAGAATTTTGAGTAAATCCTCCATAGCCTCCGCCATGGCTTCACATTGCTGCCGGGAGGCCTCAGCATTCTGAATGGTGGCATCCAGAGTATTCAATTCTTCTGCCACGGCTTGTGTCTCCGCATAGGCATCCTCTACAGCGGCAAGGGCATGGGAAATCTCCACCCGGTCAAACTGGGCGCCTCCTGGGCTGCCCGATGAGGCCTCTTTCAGCATAGACTGGAGGGCCTGCTTTCTCTGGGCAAGCAGGTCCATCTGCTCCCACGCCGCTTTGCGTACTTCTCCCAGCTTCATTTGGCTGTCTCCTTTCTCGGGATTGGGTTTATGCTCCCTATAATCTATTTCGTCCTGTCAGATCTGTTTGTTAAGGGAGCGGCCAAAGAGAAAAAGGCTGTACCGCCCATGTGGGGGTACAGCCTTTTGAAGTTGGGAGAATTACTTGTGGGCGGCCTTCCAGTCCCGGTTGAAGCGGTGCTCGTCCACCAGGAGCACCAGTACCACATTGACCAGGGCCACGCCGGCGAACACCAG
>CALWOK010000111.1 GCA_944383125.1 uncultured Flavonifractor sp. | reverse complement strand
ATACCTCAGTTTCAATCCTTTTGCTGGCCACCACGGTGATTTTCTCCACCACCATAGCCCCCAGCGCACCGGTTTCTCCAATGGAACTCCACTGGCAGCCCGAGTAGATCACCTTGCGGTCGGGCTTGCAGATGACCAGGCTGAAATCGGCCAGATCATAGAAGTTGATGCCGTCCCGGATGGCCTCATCGGTGGCATACAGCCGGGTCAGCTCCAGCACATGGTTGCGCTGACCGGGAATGGTGGCCACCGGCTCATCCTCACCGAAGGCTTCCACCGTCTGGCTGGTGCAGGTGGTTTTGGCGGTGTAGCTCTGCACCACTGCCACTTTTTTGCCGTCAATCTCCAGATAGATATCACTGCTGGTAGGAAATCCTGCTACTTTCATGGTCCTCCTCCTTTAAATGGTAATATGGGCGCTGAGCCAGATCTGATTCAGGCCGTGCGCCACGGTAAAGGAAAAGTCCACCAGGCACACTGTGGGGTTCTCCTGATCTGCCTGGACGGTAACGCCCTCATAGCCGGTGATAATTTCCCGGCTCAGCTTGTTTTCCAACTCCAGCACCACCTGGGAACGGATGGCCCCCCGGGACTGCTCGGTATTTTTGCTCCGGCGGAACTTGGCCCGCAGGGCATTGCGGATGGCGGGAATCACATCGTCTACAATGCGGATGGTGGTAAGCTCCCGCCAGGTGGTGTCGCTGGCCTCCCCGGTTTTGGTACGGGTGGTAATCCCCCGCACCACGCTGACCACACCATTCAGGCTTTCCAGGGGCGTAACCCCCCCTCGCACCAGGGTGTCAATCTCATTGTCCACATATTGGGCAGCCAGCTCGGTGAGCCCTTTCAGTTCTGCTCCGGACAGGGGAACTGCCGGGTCGGCTTCTCCGGCAATGGCCCCGGCCACGGCAGCGGCAGCCAGGCCGGTGCTGTCTCCAGGCGCCACCAATATCACCCGCTCACTGTTCAGCCCTTCCGCCCGGGTCACTAGG
Organism: uncultured Flavonifractor sp.; assembly: GCA_944383125.1. Classification (GTDB taxonomy): domain Bacteria; phylum Bacillota; class Clostridia; order Oscillospirales; family Oscillospiraceae; genus Flavonifractor. The sequence continues at coordinate 7,330 of CALWOK010000111.1, read as the reverse complement.
GCAGAGACATCCTCATCCTCTGCCCCCCGCACCACAGCAATCCGTTCCCGCCGGGCGTCGGAAGCGTCGCATACACTCTGACGGAGGGCCTGCTGCACCGTCAGCTGGTCGCTGTCGCACAATACAATGGCCACATTTTCCTGGGCAGCCAGCAGGTCAAAGGCGGCCTGATAGTTTTCCTCTGCCGCCACCGGCACGGCCAGCACCTGGGCAGCGCCATTGAGGAACAGGGTCCGCACCAGCTGGGTCAGGTTTTCCTCCTGTCCGAAGGCGGTCACTGCATCCTCATAGCGGTGGATGGAATAGAGGGTGCCGCTCTCCCCACCGGTGCAGATGGCCGCCACACCCACTGTCTGACCGCCGCCGCTGCCGCTGACGACGGTAGACGCGTCATAGCTGGAGTACACGCCAGGCCGTTCATGAATGGTCATACTCATAGTTTGGTCTCTCCTCTCACAATGAAGTCCAGGAAGGTGCCGCCCTCCTGTGCCACGGCATAGAGATAGCCCTGGCAGCTGGCCTCAACTGGCCGTTGGAACAGTCCCATTTCCCGGTTAAACTGAGTCTCTCCGCAGGACAGCTCCAGCAGCTTCAACCCGGGAGGGCCTTCCCGCTGGAGGGCCTGGGCCAGCCGGTCAAAGGCGGTCTGAATGGCCTCTGCCCCTTCTTTGACCGGGGCATACAAATCCAGTCCAAAGGTGATGGTAATCTGCCTGCCGTACAGCTCCTGCCATTGTCCGGTGGTCTCATCAAAGCGTTCCCCCAGATAATCCTGAAATCCGCCGGGACCCCCTTTGCAGCTGCGCAGCGAAACCACCGCAGCCGCTCCTCCCCGCCGCACCCGGCTGGAATCGGGATAGGCGCACAGGGTATCAATTCCCTGTTCCTGCAAATACTTGGCCATCAGTATCCGGATCTGGTCAAATTCCAAGGTTATCCACCTCCTCCGGGTCACGCAATACCAACAGTCCCCACCAATAGAGCGGTTCTGTTCCGATGCATACCGGCTGGGCAGCCCGAACGGAAAACGCCTGTCCCTCCCAGTCAATCCAGCCTGTTCCTCCCAGCTGATCCAGGGGGTATTGGGGGCTGCCCAGATAAATCCACCGGTCCTGCCGCACCATTCCAAGGGGGGTGGGCAAATTTTGGAACCAGGTGCTGCCCTGCTCCTGAACGGGCTGCAAAAAGGCGGTGCAGCTGACCGGCTCCTGACCGGGGCTGTTCAGGGTGACATTCTGGCCGTACTGGGCCAGAATTTGCTGCCAGAGCGCTGTCATCCGTCCACCCCCTGAAAGACAAATCCCCGGTCCTGAAGATAGGGGGCCATAACGGTTTCTGCCTGCAACCGGAGGGCAGCGGCCCGTTCCTGGTGCTGGCTGCTGTCCGGCTCCTGAATGGTCACGCTGCGTGCGGTAAAGCGGGTGCCGCTGGTGCAGGTCCCTCCTGCCAGCCCTGCCAGGGCAAGCCAGGCCCCGCCCAGTAGAAAGGCGGTGCCGCAGTCCTCGGGGGTAATTCCGGTGCGAGGCCGGGCGGTCAGCTCAAGCTGGGCCGCCTGGCACAGCCCTTCCAGCACCGGCAGCTGCTCCTGGCTCACATGGCCCAGAACCTGGGCCAGCTCCATCATTTGCTCAGTCATTCAGCTTCAGCACCTTTGCGGCGTCGGCAAAGAGCTTGGCAAAGCCGGAGATGCTGGTAATGGCGGCCCGCTCCAGCTGCCGGTCGATGAGCTTGTCATACTCCACCATCACATCGGAGCCCTGCACCATCTCCAGGGCATAATTTTTGTCCAGGCCGATGAGGGTACCGCTCTCCAGGGCGGAGGTGCGCAGCAGGGTTGCCCCCAGGGGGGTAGCCAGCTTGCCGGTCCCCTGGAAGTTCAGACCGGTCAGGGGGTTCTGGAACTCATCCAGTTTGAGGAGCTGGCGCATCATATCGCCGGACACCAGCAGGGTGTTCATCTCATAGGGGTCAAACTGGGCCCAGAAATCCACCAGGTCATCATAGGCGAGGGTACCTGCGGTGCCGCCGATGGGAGTGGTGCCCACCGTAAACGCGGCGGCGGGGTTGCCGTTGCCGTCCCCGTTGAGGAGCACATCAATGGCGTCCTCCAGGTGCATCCGGTTGATATGGGCGCCAATCTGGCGCAGAGTTACCGAGAAGAGATCCAGCTTCTGATAGCGGATGGCCTCATAGGAGGCCACCAGCATCCGGCCCCGCTTGTGGAGGCGCACCAGATTTTCCTGGGTTTTCACCTGGGTCTGGGGAATGGAGGCGCCCTCTTCCACATAGCGGAGCGCCTTCTGGTCATTGTCGGGGATGGAGGCAATGGAGCGGTAGTCCATGCCCTCAAAGCGGGTGGTTGTGGCGGTGATATGGGGGAGCAGGTCGGTCTCCTCCATACCCTGGCGCACCGACCGGGCAATGTATTCTGGGAAGAGGACGGCAGACTGGCTGGTGGAGAAGAATTTTTCCACCACATCGCTGTGGTTGCCCTTCACCTTGATGTCAAAGCGCTTGAGCTGCCGCTGATAGGCGTCCAGCCCTTCCAGGGCGGTACCCTTATACTGTTCCGAAGGGTCCTCCCGCTCCAGCACCTGGGTAAAGGTACGCCCTGCCTCGTTATACATCCCCTTTTCCAGCTTCAGATTGTCGAACCGATAGCTCATGGTCATCCTTCCTTTCCTGTTTCCTGTACAGAGCCATTCCATTGTTCCGGGTTACAGATAGGCTGTTACGCTGCTGCTGTCGGCAGCCACCACCAGATACTGCATACCGGTGCTGTCGTTCTGCTTGACGCCGCCGCTGGCGTCGGCAGACAGCTTGACCCAGCCGGGGGTGATGCTGCCGGCTGTGACGGGCAGCGTAATCAGGCCCTTCAGCTGGACGGCAGCATGGCCATCCTGGGCGGACAGGGCCACGCCGCAGAAGGGCTCCCCGTCGGTGCAGGGGCCTACGGTACCGTTTTCGGTGAGCTTGACCACCTGACCGGCCTTGACCTCCTCCCCGCAGGCAAAGGTAGCCACCACTTCACCAATTCCTTCAAATGAGATGTTGTTCATATCCAAACTCCTTTCTGTTGCTTTGGGTATTCCACTTATTGTTCCCATGGGCCTGTTCCGGCAGAGGTCAGATCAAAAAGGCCCCGTCCCGGCTCTCCATCTGGGGGCTGCCGGACCATCCGGGCAGCTGAGTCTCCACGCCCCACATCTTGTCCACCTGGGCTTCAAAGGCTTTTTTCAGGGCATCCAGTTCCGGCTCTTCCAGCCGCTGGACGATGCGCTTGAGAGTATCCTGAGCCAGTCCGAATCCGGACACCCCTCCCAGCCGCACCACCTCGCCTTTCAGACCCTCCAGGTACTTGCGGCCCAGGGCGGCCTCCCGCTCCAGCTGCCGTAAATCCCCTCGCCAGCCCTTCAGCACACCGGCGCTTCTCTGAGCGGGTACCGCCACAAAGGACCACTCATAGGCGTCGGTGGCGTGGAGCAGCTCAGCCCAGCACAGCTTGCCGCCGTACTCTCTCCCCTTTTCATGGGGACATCTGGCCTTGTCGTGGATGTTTTCCCCGCAGATGGAGCACTTGGCCTCGGCTACAGCGCAGCCCACGCTGACCTCCTTTTTGATGCCCCCCTCAATCTCGGCGATGAGATCCCGGTTGCTGTCGGTGCGCACCATGTAGGCGTACCCTTTCAGGTAGCACAGGGGTTCCCCTGCCGTTGTCAGGGTGCCGCTTTCCCGCACCAGCTCGGTGCGGTAGATGCGGGCATTCTGGCCCCGGGCGCTCCACTGGTGGTCAAAGATGCCGCTTTTGCCCACAAAGAGGGCGGCCAGCTCCTCCAGGGTTTCGGTGGCGAAGCGCTCACCGTCCCGGTCCACCTCGTTGTCGCACAGCCGGACGGCAAAGGTATAGACCTCATCTGCCGTCAGCTTTTTCCGGCTCATGGCATGGATGAGCCCCAGCTCATTCGGGTCCAGGGTAGTGCTCTGGTCCACCCCTGCCTGTTTGTTTACGTTCATACCGACGCTCCCTTCTCTTTGTCCTGATTGTCCAGTTCCACCGTTCTGGCCTGCTGGCGGTACAGCTCTGCTCTGGCCTCTTCCACGATGTCCTGCAAGTTGATGTCCTGCCATTCCACCTGAACCTGATCTCCGTAGCCGTGAAGCCTGAGCCACAGCTCACAGATTTTTTCCACCACCGGCTCCAGGGACCGGCGGATGGCGGTAATCTCACTGGTCATCATGTCGGCCTGCTGGGTACTCATCCGCTCGGTGGAGGACCAGGACAGCCCCAGCAGGAAGGGCGGGATGCCGGTGCGGGCCACCAGCTGCTCCAGAATCTGGCGCACCGGCACCTCGCTGTCCAGCACCTGGTTATCCGCCCCGATGACCTTGATTTCCACATCCCCCACCGCCACAAAATCCCGCACCGAGCCGTCCTTACCCGCCTGCATGGCGGCGGACCACTCCTTGGCAATCTGACGGCTGCGCTCTTGAATCAGGCTTTGATCCAGGGGGGAATCTCCCGGCTTGTACACCACGGCAAAGCGGACGTTGCCCAGCCGCTCCCAGTTCATGCCCACCGCCTGGTAGATTTTCAGCAAAATTTCCGTCAGGAAGGGCATGGAGCGCAGCATACTGACCCCATAGGGGCTGTCCGTCTCGGGCTGGAAGGGGGTAAACAGGAGCAGCTCCTGCCGGGGCAGCATTCTCATCTGTCCCCCCGAGTCTCTCCCCCAGATGGCAAAATCCATGGGGGTCTCCCCTTCCTTGATCTCAATATCGGTGATATTGCCGCACAGCAGGGCGGCAATGTCCTGCCGCCGCCGGTCCGGTACAATCTCCCCCACTGCCCGGCCGCAGGTAAGCATGGAATCCAGATAGCAGTCCAGAAAGGACTGAATCCCCCGTTGTCCCCGCCCGGTGTTCACATGCTGGAGAAACCACTCCAGCTCTCCTTGTGCTTTTCTGTCACTACACCGGACCGTCACCCCGCCTGCCAGCCGGATGAGCTTCCAGATGGCGGCATCCACAATGGGGACCGCCTCCCGGATGGCCCGGTAGAGGGGGATTTCCCCCTGGTGCAGGGGTACATAGCCGTCCAGCACTCCGAAAGGGTGTCTGCCCCCCTCCCGGATCTGTACCGCCAGCCCGCCTCCCTCCGGTGTCTGTTTCTTACGGAACAATCCCATAACCACACTCCTTTGTTCCTATCCTTCCAGTGCCATTGCGGGGCAAATAGGCTCAAAACCGTCCCCGCTCCACACACAGCCCGCCAAAAAAGCCTTTCTCCCGCCCTGCCGCCACCGTAACGGCAAAGTACCGGATCTCGTCCATGGCGTGATCGTGGACTTTTTTCACCTTATCCCCCACCGCCTTCTCATCCCAGCAATAGAGGGAAAACTCCCGGATGGCATCCTGACAGGGCTGGCAGATCACCAGTTTCCCCTGCCGCAGCAATTCGGCGGTGGTGCGGATTCCGGCCAGCACATCGTTGTCGGCCTTTTCCACCTGCCAGCCCTGCCGCCGCAGCAGTTCGATAAAGCTGGCGGCAGAGGGGTCCACCACCACCTTCCGGATGGGCCTTCCCCCGGCCAGCCGCTCCAGGTCGGCGGCATATTCTCCGTCGGTTTTCTGCCGTTTTTCCGCTCTGGAGTCAAAGTAGTACTCTTTGACCCGGTACCACACCCCCTTCTGAAGCCCCCACAATCCGAAGGAAGCGGGGTTGATGGTGCCGTAGTCGCAGGAGATGCACCACTGCTCCATCTCCCCCTGGGGGGCCGGTTTGACCCAGGTTTCGTCAAAGAAGTCGTACACCCTGCCCTGGGCAGCCACCCACTCTCCCAGCACAAACCGCCGGTAGAAGGTACCGCTGAAGCTTCTGGCATACCGGCGGATCACTCTGGGGGAGAGGGCCGGGTTGTCCTCCATGGTGAAATGGAGGTAGAGGGCGTTGTGCTCCTCCAGCTTTTGAATCCACTCCTTGTAGAACCAGTGTTCCGGCCCCTCCGGATTGCAGGAGAACCACAGGCGGCTGCCCTCCACGGAGCAGCGGGCGCAGGCCTGTTCCACAAAGGAGCGGGGCATGAGGGCCACCTCGTCCAGCAGCACCCCTGCCAGGGTAATGCCCTGGATGAGGGCGGCGCTCCCCTCGTCCTTGCCGCCGAAGAGGTAAAAGGTATTTTCTCCCCCGCCGAACCGGACGGTCAGCAGGTTTTTGGACACCTTTTCCTCCCACTGGAACCCCAGCTCCCGGAGCACCGGCAGCAAGGTACCCAGCAGGTTGCGCCGCAGGCCGGAGACGGTTTTTCCGCACAGGCCGAAGGATTGCCCCCGGAAGGTGCGCATGGCCCAGCAGAAGAAGGACAGCCCCATGCACAGGGTTTTGCCGCTACGCACAGCACCGTCGCAGATGACAGCCTCCCGGGTTCTGGTTCTGGGGGCGCACCACCAGAGCAGCACCTGTTTTTGCTTGGGGGAAAATGTGCGAAACCTCATGTATCCTCCTGTGCGGCCGCCTGTTCCTCCCAGGCCCGGAAAAACTCCGCCGCCTTTTGTTCCTCCTGTCCGGCGGACAGCTCAATGAGCAGCCTGAGCACCGCCGCCCGGTCCACCAGCCTGACCTCCACGCCCCCCTTGTCGGAGCGTTTGAACTCAGTCAGGGGGGTCAGGTCCAGTTTGTCAATGGTCTCCAGTCCGCCGCCGTCCAGGAAGGCCAGTTTGACGGCGTCGTTCACCTTGCACCGGGCCAGTTGTTCCAGCTGCTTGAGCAGTCTCGTCCGTTCCTTATTCACCGCACTCCCTCCTCACCCCTGGGTGAAACAGGGGGAAAAGTTGCCTGTTTTCGTACACCGAAGGAAAAAATTTTTTGCAAAAAATTTTTTCTGCCGTTTTTTTCTGGGTATTTGAAAATAAAGCTTGACTTTTTTCAAATATTTTATATAATAATAGGGCTTGTTTGTAACGAGCCATCCTTGCTCCCACAGGAAGGTGGGGGCCATATGTCCATAAGGAGGTGCAAAGAAAATGGCAAAGCTCAGCGCAAATTACGAGGTGGTTTACATCCTCAATCCCAACCTGGGTGAGGAGGCCACCGCTGCCATGGTGACCAAGTTCAAGACTCTGGTGGAGCAGAACGGCACCCTGGCTGAGGTCGACGAGTGGGGCAAGCGCCACCTGGCCTATCCCATCAATGATCTGAACGAGGGTTACTATGTGCTCATGACCTTTGAGTCCAAGCCCGAGTTCCCCCGTGAGCTGGATCGTATCCTGCGGATCACCGACGGCGTGATGCGTTCCCTCATCGTCTGCAAGGACGAGTAAGAGAGGAGAGGCG
>CALWOK010000110.1 GCA_944383125.1 uncultured Flavonifractor sp. | reverse complement strand
GGCCTTGCCGGTCCCAACGGGGAAATCTCCGACATTCAGCAGGCCTTTATCGACGAGGCGGCTGTCCAGTGCGGCTTCTGCACTCCGGGGTTTATTATGAGCGCAGCGGAGATTCTCCAGGCGGGACGGGAGTACTCCGACGATGAAATCCGCAAGCTGATGTCGGGTCATCTGTGCCGCTGCACCGGATATGAAAATATTTTCCGGGCCGTGAAAAAAACCATGCTCCGCAGGCTGGGCCGGGATGAAGAGGCTGATAGGGTCTGACACAGAAACCATTCGTCCGGTGGTTTCTGAAACGGATAGAGCAAACGCATAGGATCCCTCGACGAACACCTCCTCTTGTGATATACTGACTGACAGTATGGTTTCACGAGAGGAGGTGTTTGCTGTGGGGCAAACAGAAGGGGAGCGGCCAATCAGCAGAATCTGTGCCGGCCTGCTGGCCCATGTGGACGCAGGGAAAACCACCCTCAGTGAAGGACTGCTCTACACCTGCGGGAAGCTGAAAAAACTGGGACGGGTGGACCATGGGGACGCCTTTCTGGATACCAATCCCATGGAGCGGGAGCGGGGCATTACCATCTTTTCCAAGCAGGCCATCCTGCCTTTGAACACCATGGAAATCACCCTGCTGGATACGCCGGGCCATGTGGACTTTTCTGCGGAGATGGAGCGCACCCTGTCGGTGCTGGATTGTGCCATTCTGGTGGTCAGTGGAACGGACGGCGTCCAGGGTCACACCCATACCCTGTGGAAGCTGCTGGAGCGTTACCACATACCCACCTTTCTCTTTGTCAATAAAATGGATCTGGCAGGGACAGACAAATCCGCCCTGCTGCAAGAGCTGAAGGACAAGCTGGACGAGGGCTGTGTGGATATGGATGACAGGGAGGCCCTCTTTGAACAGGCGGCCCTCTGCGAGGAGGGTCTGCTGGAGGACTATCTGGAGAGCGGCACAGTCCCTGACCCCGCCCTCACTGCCCTGATGGCCCAGCGGAAGCTCTTTCCCTGCTGGTTTGGCTCCGCCCTCCGGCTGGAAGGGGTGGAGGATTTTCTTCGGGGAATGGAGCACTACGCCCCCCGGCCGGTATACGGCGGGACCTTTGGCGCCCGTATTTTCAAAATCTCCCGGGACGGGCAGAACAACCGGCTGGACTGGATGAAAATTACCGGCGGCAGTTTGAAAGTCAAAACGGGATTGGAAGGTCCCGGCTGGACCGGCAAGGCCGATCAGCTGCGGGTATATTCCGGCATAAAATTCCAGCCGGTGGAGACGGCCCCGGCAGGAAGCGTGGTGGCGGTGACCGGCCTGCCCCAGGCCGCAGCGGGACAGGGCCTGGGCTTTGAAGCAGAGGGAACACCTCCTGCCCTGGCTCCGGTACTCACCTATCAGGTGATACTCCCGCAAGGACAGGACCCGGTAACCGCCCTGCAAAAACTGCGCCAGCTGGAGGAGGAGGACCCCCAGCTCCATCTGGTGTGGAACGAACGGCTGCGGGAAATCCACATCCAGCTGATGGGACAGGTGCAGCTGGAGATTTTACAGCGGCTCATCGGGGAGCGGTTTGGCATGGAAGTGTCCTTCGGCCAGGGGGGCATTGTCTACCGGGAGACCATTGCCGCTCCAGTGATTGGCGTAGGCCACTATGAACCGCTGCGCCACTATGCCGAGGTTCACCTGCTGCTGGAGCCGGGAGAGCGGGGAAGCGGGCTTGTACTGGACAGCGCCTGTCCGGAGGATATGCTGGATGGCAACTGGCAGCGGCTTATCCTCACCCATGTGGCGGAAAAGCCCCATCTGGGGGTGCTGACCGGGTCCCCCATTACCGATCTGAAAATTACCTTGCTGGCAGGGCGTGCTCATTTGAAGCATACCGAGGGGGGCGACTTCCGCCAGGCCACCTATCGGGCCATCCGCCAGGGGCTGCTGGAGGCCGAGAGCATACTGCTGGAGCCGTGGTATTCCTTCCGGCTGGAGGTGCCTGGGGCTCAGGTGGGGAGGGCGATGTCTGACTTGCAGCGGATGGGCGGACAGTGTGAGCCGCCGGAGACAGTGGGGGAAACTGCCTTGCTCATGGGTTCCGCCCCGGTGGCGGGGCTGCGGGACTACGGCAGTGAGGTGGCCGCCTACACCAGAGGAATGGGGCGGCTGAGCTGTACGCTGAAGGGATACTACCCCTGCCATGAACAGGCGGCTGTGGTGGAGGCCATGGGCTATGACCCGGAGCGTGACGTAGACAACCCGGCGGACTCGGTGTTCTGCGCCCACGGGGCGGGATACAATGTCAAGTGGGATCAGGTGAAGGCCATGGCCCATGTGGACAGCGGCCTGCGGTTGGAGGCTCCTCCGGAGGAGCCCTCCGCCCCATCTGCTCCAGCAAGGCGGGTTTCCAACTCCGGGTTATCCCTGGAGCAGGATAAGGAACTGCTGGCCATCTATGAGCGCACCTACGGCAAGGTGGAGCGCAATACCTTCCGTCCCCAGGCCAAGCCCGCCCGTACCAGCCTGGACGACCGGAAATACAATGTCCAGAGTCAGAACAAGGGGCCGGAATACCTGCTGGTAGACGGCTATAACATCATTTTTGCCTGGGAGGAACTGAAGCAGGTGGCCCAGACCAATCTGGATGCCGCCCGTCAGATGCTGATGGATTTGCTGAGCAACTACCAGGGATTTAAAAAATGCGTGGTGATTCTGGTCTTTGACGCCTACAAAGTACCCAGAGCGGTGCAGGATATCACCAAGTATCACAATATTTATGTGGTGTATACCAAGGAAGCCGAGACAGCCGACGCCTACATCGAGCGGGCTACCTACGAGATTGGAAAACACCACCGGGTCAGAGTGGCCACCTCTGACGGCGCCGAGCAGCTGATCATTCTGGGACATGGGGCGCTGCGCCTGTCGGCCTCCACCTTTCAGGCAGAGGTGGAGCAGGTGGGGGGACAGATTGCCGCGATACTGGCCCGAAACAACCGGCCGGTGAAAGCCCGCCCGGTGGAAGCGGCCCTGAAAAAAGCCCAGGAGGGTAAGTCATGATTCCCATGCACATCATTGCCCGGATTTGCAGCGATTTCCCCACCAAGTTCGGGATTCCCCGCCAGAGCGGGCTGGTGGAGGAACTGAAAGCCACCGTGGTGTTTGAGGAACCCTACCGCAACCCGAATGCCCTCCGGGGGCTGGAGGAGTTCTCCCATCTTTGGCTCATCTGGCAGTTTTCCCAGGCGGTGCGGGAAACCTGGTCCCCTACGGTGCGCCCGCCCAGGCTGGGGGGCAATACCCGTATGGGGGTGTTTGCTACCCGCTCTCCATTCCGTCCCAATCCCATCGGCCTGTCCTGTGTACGCCTGGAGGGGATTGAGAAAGATCCCCATTTGGGCCATGTGCTGGTGGTATCGGGAGCAGACCTGATGGACGGCACCCCCATCCTGGATATCA
>CALWOK010000109.1 GCA_944383125.1 uncultured Flavonifractor sp. | reverse complement strand
CAGCATGTGGTGGGGTACCCCGTCCATCTCCTCTTCCGTCACCTTGCCGGTGCCCAAATCCAGGCCGGTGTACACCTGCCGGGAGTCGGCGGACACAATTTCCCCATCAAAACGTTTCGCCAGCTCCACCCCCAGGCCGCTTTTACCGCAGGCGGTGGTACCCAGCACCACCACCAGTTTGGGCAGCCGCGCCCCGGTCAGGGCAGCCAGCAGGGCAGAGCAGCCGGCATACACATCCCGCCAGGTGGCTTCAAAGTCGCCGGAGTACCAGGGGTCGGAGATGTCCCGTTCCTCTCCGGTGTAGGACAGCAGGGCTTTTACCTTGCCCGACGGGTCCCCGTCAAAGAGACGGCGCATATTCCGCAGGTTGGCTCCGTCCATCCCCAGAAACAGGTCCCACTGGCTGTAATCCTCCCGGCGCAGCTGCCGGGCGGTTTTGCCCTGGCAGGAGATGCCGTGTTGGGCCAGCATCCGCCGGGCGGGAGGGTAGACCGGGTTGCCGATTTCCTCGGCGCTGGTGGCGGCGGAGGCAATGGTAAACTGATCTGCCAGACCTGCCTTGCGCACCAGATCTTTCATCACAAATTCCGCCATAGGGCTGCGGCAGATATTGCCGTGACATACAAACAGTAGTTTTATCATGTGTCAAAACTCCTTGCAGGCGTTGGGATTGCTGGTGTTCCACCTCTGTATGGGCAGTTTTGGCTGGGAAAACACCGTGGCGCTGTACCAATCTATTGTATCACAGCTCAGAGTGATTTTCTATTGTTTGTCCCCCACCGGCACCCCCGGACAGGGCGGAAACAGCAAGCCAACAGCTTGCAAGGTGTTTAAAGCGGCCCGAAACGGGCCGCTTTTTTGGTTCAGGGGGCGGATGCCTTCCGCTGGAGGGACAGCATGGTGATGTCGTCATACTGGGGCGCCTTGCCCACAAAGCGGTCAATATCCGCCTTTACCTGCCCCAACAGACCTTCCGGGCCAAGGGCGGGGTTCTGGTTCAGGGCTGCCAGCATCCGGTCGGTGCCGTACAGGACATTGGCCCCGTCGGTGGCTTCCGCCACGCCGTCGGTATACAGGAAAAGGGTGTCGCCTACGCCGATTTCCAAAGCATATTCCTGGTAGCGTGTGTGCTCCATCCCTGCCAGCACAAAGCCGTGCTTGTCCTCCAATAAGGCAAAGATTCCGTCTGCCCTGCGGATGGCCGGATATTCATGGCCCGCATTGGCAGCGGTGAGCCTGCCAGTGGAAATTTCATATACCCCCAGCCAGACGGTGACAAACATCTCGGCTTCATTGTTTTCGCACAGCTGGTTGTTGACCTTTTCCAGGGCCTCTTTGGGGGATAGCCCCATCTGTACCGCGTTTTTCAGCAGGGTCTTTGCAATCACCATAAATAGGGCTGCCGGAACCCCTTTGCCGGACACATCGGCAATGACCAGAGCCAGGTGGTTATCGTCCACCAGGAAAAAGTCGTAAAAATCGCCGCCCACCTCCTTGGCGGGGGTCATGCTGGCATAGATGTCAAATTCCCTGCGCTCCGGGAAGGCGGGGAAAATCCGGGGCAGCATATCGGCCTGAATCTGGGTGGCTACGTTCAGCTCGGTTTCAATGCGCTGCCGGGCAGCGGAATCGGCGGCCTGCCTTTCCAGCAGACTGCGGGTGCGCTTGGCCACAGTGATGCACACAAAGGCCATACCCACCAGAATGGCGGAGCGGGGCAGCAGGAAGAAAAGCACCGCCTCCCCGAAAATCTCCGGGGTGATGACGGCATCCTGCGCACGGAAGGCCTCCATCAGATTGGGGTCGCCCTCGCCCACAAACAGGCTGGCAATGCCTGCGGCGTACAGACAGACCACTGAGGCGGCCAGGGCGCTGGCCGTCAGTCTGCGGGAATAATAGTGGCAGCTGAGCAGCACCGGGGCAATCCAGGCCAGTACCGTGTGCTTGGGGATGGCAATGGACAGTACGGTGATGCCCAGAATGCAGCAGGCCATGATGAGGTACTTGAACCACCCGCCCAGTTGAAGCATCCTGGGACGGAGCAGCGTGGGCAGCAGAAAGGAGAAAATGCACACCGGCATACCGATGTTCATCACCAGCGGCGGAACAATAAAGATGCCCAGCAGATTCAGCACCCAGGCCAGGGCCGCAATGAGCGCCATGACCTGCAAGCAGCGGCAGGAATAGTGGTTGGCTTCCCGCTCGTTTTCCAGGAAAATTGCATGGAACTTTGTCTCTTCCATCGGAATCGCCCCCAAACATGGTAAAGATCCGGGTCGTACATCCAGCTTGTTCTATTTTACCATACAACGGGCGTAAAAAAAAGCAGGTGCTTTGCACCTGCTACAGCATCAGGGCCAGCGCCCAGCATAACGTTGCCCCCAGCGCACCGCCGGCGGCGTAAACGGGGGCGGGAATCCTGCGGCAGAGCTGCCGCCACCCGGAGGTGCGCTTCAGATAGCCGTCTGCCGCCCGGCGGGCCTCCCGCAGCACTGCTTCGGCAGTGGCCCCGCTGCCAAAGGCGTCCGCCTTGACGATAAAAATGGCCTGCTCAAAAAACCGGCGGTCGGGGGACTTGACCACGATGACCTGCCGGGAAACACCCTGTACCACCATGCCACTTCCTTTCGCTTTCTTACCAGTATGGACAGAAAAGGGCAGCGGTATACCGCCCCGGGAGAGATTGGTGCTCATAACCCGGCCGGGCTGACCGTACACTAAAGGCGGTGGGAAGGGAGGCGTGTCATGGATCGCCCAAAGCTGATGAGAGGGCTGCTCCTGCTGTTTGCCGTCAATATCCTGATTATTGCGGCAGCACAGGCCGCTGCCCTCTGACCATCTGGAAACCGGGACTGCTGCCCACCGGCAGCAGTCCCGGCTGTTGCGTACAACAGGTTCAGGACTCCATATGCCGCCCCAGAAAGCCGGCAATGGTCTGGGCCAGCTTGTAATTGGTTTCGCTGCCCGACAGCTCCTTGCTGGTTCCCACAAAGAGCACGCAGCCCAGCACATCCCCCTCGGAGAGAATGGGAGCGGCGCAGGAAATGCAGTAGGCCTCATTGCCCTGGCAGACCGGAATCTGTGCGCCCCCCTCCTGGTACTGATAAATCTGCCGCCCTTCCATGATTTCCTCCAGATCGGCAGAAATCTGCTTGTCCATCAGCTCCCGCCGGGCCGCCCCGGCTACGGCAATGCAGGAATCCCGGTCGGTAATGACCGCAACCTCACCGGTGGTTTTGTTCAGGGTTTCGCACATCTGGGCCGCAAAGTCTCCCAGCCCACCCATGAGAGAATATTTTTTGAAAATCACCCCGCCGTCTTTGTCTGTATAAATCTCCAGCGGGTCGCCGTCACTGATAAGATGGACATGGAACACCTTGTCCGGGTGCTTGGGGGTGTGCTGAACAAGGGTGACAGCAAATTCCGGTTCCATGCCCTCCTTAAAATTTACCACGTCCTCCAGAACAGGGAGGGCCGATGGGTCAGGCAGGGTGCCGTACCGCAGCAGGCTGTCCATGTCCGCCTTCAGCTGGACCTCCAGATGGTCCTCGTATACCTTCACCCGCTCCAGCAGCAGGTGGAGGTCCTGCCGGTCCAGGTGCTCCTTGCGCAGCACATCGTCAAAAATCTCAAGAGCGGTTTTGGCAGCCCGGTTCACTTTTACAATGGTGTTGCGCTTGTCGGCAGCCATCTGGAGCTGGTTCTGTACCCCCTCGATCCGGCGGAGCAGGTCGGACTCCAGCTCGTCATAGGTCTCTTCCAGCAGTTCCTCCTGCTCCGGATGGCGCATCAGGTCCCGCACCCGCTGGCGCTTGGTGGCCTTCAATTCCTCCTGGAGCTGGGCAAGCAGGTCGGCCAGGTTGGCGGCGGAGCGCTCCGTCTCGCCTACGTCCTGGGCCTCCCGGTTCAGGTCGGCGTTGAGCTGCTCCAGCATGGCGGCAGAGCGCTCCTTCACCCTGCCCAGGTAGGTTTTCATCAGCTCATCCAGCTTGTCCACCCGGATGTGGTGGCTGGTGCAGCCCGACAGCCCCCGGCGGTGATAGGTGCCGCAGGTATAGGCCGGTTTCAGGTCGCTGCGGCTCATGGCAAACATGGGGGCGCCGCAGTCCCCGCACACCAGAAAGCCGGAGTATACATTGTCGTTTTTCTTGTGGCCCCGGTAGTGGGAGCGGGTGCGCTGCTCCCGCAAGGCCCGGGTGGTGGCAAAGGTGCGGTAGTCCACAATGGGCTGATGGTGGTTTTCAATGACCACCTGATCCACTACATCCCGCTTGACATCCTTGCCGTTGATTTTGGCCCGGGTGTACTTGCCCTGGCGGAGGGTGCCAATATAAAAGTCGTTGTCCAGAATGCCCTGGACGGTGACAATGGCCCAGTCCTGCTTGGCGTTCCGGCGGCAGTCCTCCCCGGCGGCCGCCTTCCGCAGCTGCTCCGACATGCGGGGGGTGGGTACCCCCTGGCCGGTCAGGTGGTTGGCAATCTTCTTGTATCCCCAGCCGTCGTTGTACAGGGTGAAAATCTGCCGTACAATATCCGCCTCAGTGGGAATTACTTCAAATTCCTTCTGCTTGTTCAGCAGGTAGCCGTAGGGGGCGGCGCACAGCCACTGGCCGTCCTGCTGGCGGCGTCGCACCAC
>CALWOK010000108.1 GCA_944383125.1 uncultured Flavonifractor sp. | reverse complement strand
CGCTCCACCCGCTCTGCCCGGGCCGCCAGACGGCAGCACAGCCGTCCCACCTGCTCCCGCCAGGTACGCTGGGCCGGGTCCATGGGTACCACACCGCAGCCAACCTCATCACAGATCACAATCAGCTCCGGATTGGCGGCCAGCAGCTCCTCCTCGTTCAGCTCAGGCCACCGCTCCAGTCCGTCAAAAATGGGCCTGGTTCTGGCCTCCTCCGGCGTGCGGGCCACCTGCTCCCGTCCATATCCTGTTTTTTGCAGCACATAGTCCAGCTTTCCCTGGCCCACGCCGCCAATCACCAGTATCATACCAGCACCTCGATTTTTTGCGCCAGCACCACTGCCAGCACCATAGCCAGTTCACAGCTCTGGAGGAAGAACCCCGCCAGATCTCCAGTGACCCCGCCGAACTGCCGGGCGCTCATCACCCGGTAATACAGGCAGGACAGCCCTGCGCCCAGCAGTGCCGCCCCTCCCAGCCAGCCCCCCAGTCCCAGCAGCAGCCCGCCCATGGCCAGCACCCACAGCACCAGAATTCCTCTGGCCTTCACCCCATCCATAGGGCTGGTAAAAGTGGCCAGCAAGCCGGTACCCCGGGCATTGGGCAGAGTGACGGCAAACAGCCCGGACAGGCTGCGGGAGAGGGCCGGCCCCAGGGCCAGCACCAAAGCGGCATTGCCCTCCGTTTCCGCCTCACACCAGGCGGCAAAGAACACCAACAGATAAAGACAACAGCAGATAATGGCAAAGGCCCCGGTGTGGGAGTCTTTCAGTATGTCCAGCTTTCGCTCCCGGCTCTGATGGGAGGAGAGGGCGTCGCAGGTGTCGCAGAACCCGTCCAGGTGGATGCCGCCGCTGAGGGCGATGGGGAGCAGCAGGGCGAAGACGGCGAACAGGGCCGGGCCTAGGTGGAGAAACTCCGCCAGGGTCATCCAGCCGTACAGGACAGCCCCAATGACCACACCGATTAAGGGAAACCAGCACAAGGCCCAGGACAGGGCTTTTTTCTCCCAGTCCACCTGGGGCATGGGCACTTTGGAATACATGGCAAAGGCTATCACAAGACTTTTCACCGGTCCACTTCCTTCCAGGGAATGGGAATGCCGCACACCACTTCATACACCTGATCTGCCATTTGAGACACCGCCCGGTTCAGTTGGGCCAGCAGCTCCAGATAGGCGGCTGTCTCCCTGTCATAGTCCATGCCGTCGGAGAACAGCTCGTTGCCCACCACCACCAGCAATGCACTTTGGGCTGCGGCATATCTGACTCCCTTCAGCACCCGGTCAAAGGCCCCCTCTTTTCCCTCCGGCCCAAAGTACTCATTGGCGGCCAGATTGGTCAAATCCTCCAGCAAAATGGCGCTCCCCTCCGGCAGCGCGGTCTCCGCCAGGCCGGTGGGACATTCCACCGTTTCAAAGCCCTTGCCGGCACGCATCTGCCGGTGGCGCTCCACCCGGTTCACGCTCTCGCCGTCCCATACCTGCATGGTAGCCAGATAGATCCGCCGCTCCAGCCCGGAGGACACCACCAATTCTTCCGCAAAAGCCGACTTGCCGCTGCCTGACCCGCCGGATACCAAAATCAGCATGGCAGTCTCGGCCTCAGGTCAATGGCTGGTAGGCCTCAATATCGGCGGCCTCAAAGGTGGTCATTTCCCAATAAACTGCCAGGCCCATATCCAGCAAGGGCATTACCGCTACCGCACCGGTCCCCTCTCCCAAACGCATACCCGCATAGAGGAAGGGTTTCAGGCCCAGTTCTGCCAGCACCAGCTTGCTGGCGGGCTCATCGGAGGCGTGGGAACCCAGCATATAATCCTTGCAGGTGGGGCAAATCCGAGCGGCAATGAGGGCGGCTACCGAGGAGATAAATCCATCCACCAGTACCGGCACCCGGCACAGAGCGCCCCCCAGAAATACCCCGGCCAGACCTGCCAGATCCAGTCCGCCCACTTTGCTTACCACATCCAACGGATCCTGGGCGTTGGGCTTGTTCACCTGAATGGCTGTCTCAATGGCGTGGATTTTCCGCTGCAAGCCCTCGCTGGACAACCCGGCCCCCCGGCCAGTCATGACCACCGGCTCTTTGTCCAGAAAAACCGCTGCCACCGCAGAGGAAGAGGTGGTATTGCCAATGCCCATTTCACCGGTAGCCAGCAGACGCACCCCTTGACCGCACAGCGCCTGGGCTATCTCCACCCCGGTCAGTACCGCCCGCTCTGCCTCCTCCCGTGTCATGGCAGGGCCTTGGGTCATATCGGCCGTCCCCCGGCGAATATTCTTCTGTACGATACGTTCTCCAGTCAAAGGGGTGGCTACGCCAATGTCCACCGGTACCACCTCAGCCCGGGCCGCCCGGGCCATGGCGCATACACTGGTGTCTCCCGAGGACATATTTTCTGCCACAATGGCGGTAACCTCCTGACCGGTCTGGGTCACACCCTGGGCCACCACTCCATTGTCGGCACACATTACCACCACCGCCCGTTTGGAGAGATCCACATTGGGTGTCCCCGTCATAGCCGCCATACGGACTACCGCATCCTCCAGCGCTCCCAGGCTGCCCAGGGGCTTGGCAATAGCATCCCATCGGGCTTGGGCAGCCTGGGCTGCTGTCTGGTCTGCGGGAACGATGACCTGTACCACTTCTTCCAGTGTCATAGCAATGCCTCCTGTTGATAGCGGCGGGCCGCCGCCACAAAATTACGGGCCAATTCCGGTCTGGCCCAGAAATGGAAGTGGGGAAATCCGGCATAGAGGGTGGGCGTATGCCATCCGCAGTGCCAGCTCCGGTCACTCATAGGCTTTTGGGCGGTAAAATCCTCCCCTGGCATTTCACTGTCCCAGTAGTGGAACTCATGGGCAGGGAAGGACTCCCCCGCCCGGCAGAGCAGTCCATCCTGCTTTGCTGTCAGGGTGATGTATCCAAAGCGGCTCAGCTTGCCGGTATTCCAGGCTCTGGCCTGAAAGACCCCAGCCATCCGCCAGTCAAAACGGCCGTCAGCATCCTCCAGCAGCTTGTTGAGATAGAGAAAACCGCCGCACTCCGCCACGGCAGGCATACCGCCGGTGACCGCCTGCCGCACTGCCTCCAGCATGGGCTGGTTGCCCCCCAGTTCTTTCCCGAACAGTTCCGGATAACCGCCCCCCAGATAAAGCCCGCAGCTCTCCTGGGGAAGGGCCTTGTCTGTCAGGGGGGAGAACTCCGCCAGCTTTGCCCCCATCTGCTCCAGCAGGCGGAGCCCGTCGGCGTAGTAAAAGCAGAAGGCCTTGTCCCGTGCCACGGCAATGACGGGCCGACCCTCCACAGGAGCGGGCAGAGGAATGGGCGGAGCGTTCAGCGGAGGAGCGGAAGCGGCCAGGGCCAGCAGACCGTCCAGGTCAATGGTCTGTTCCGCCTGCCGGGCCAGCTTTTGCAGCTTTTGCTTCAGCCCCTCCACCTCTTCGGCTGTCACCAGGCCCAGGTGGCGGCTTTCCAGCACACAGTCGGTGAGCTTGGGCAAAAAGCCGTAGACAGGAACCCCCGTCTCCCCTTCTATACAGGCCTTCAGCCGGGGGTAGAGCATGGGGGATATCCGGTTGAGCAGCACTCCCTGGAGATGGCTGTCCTGCCGGAAGGTTTTGATCCCCTGCACCACCGAAGCCAGGGTCAGGGCGCTCCCCCGTCCGTCCACCACCAGCACCGCCGGGGTGGCGGTGGCCTTTGCCAGATGGTAGGCGCTGGCCTCATGGCTCATGGCGATGCCGTCATAATAGCCCATCACCCCTTCGATAAGGGCCAGTCCGCTGTCTCTGCTGTTTTCCTCCAGCAGAAAGCGGACCTTATCCTCCCCCAGAAAAAACAGATCCAGGTTGCGGCTTTTTGCCCCGATGACCTCACTGTGGAACATGGGATCAATGTAATCTGGCCCGCACTTAAAGGCCACCGGACGGATTGCCCGGTTCACCAGAGCCTGGAGGATGGCACAGGTCATGGTGGTCTTGCCCCCTCCGCTGGCAGGGGTGCACAGCAGCAGCCTTGGGGTACTCATGGCTTTCCCTCCCCGGAAAACATCCAAACCGGATTTTGCGCATCCATCAGGTGGTAGCGCCCTGCTGAACGGGTACGGGTCACCGCAATCTGCACCATGTCGGCCTGTTCCAGAGGAGCAAAGCACCGGGCGGCCTCTGCCACCGTCTCCAGGGTGACTGCGGTACACACCACCCGGGCAGCGGGATTTTTCTCAAAAACCACCTGCAAAATTTCCTCCAGGCTGCCGGAGGTTCCGCCCAGAAACACCCGGTCAGGAGCGGGAAGGGTGTGGAGCACCTCCGGAGCGGTTCCCCCTACAATGGTAAGGTTTTTGGTCCCCAGCCTGGCCTTGTTCTCCTCCAGCAAAGCCAAAGCGGCTGCCTTTTGCTCAATGGCGTACACCTGTCCCCCCGGACAGGCCATGGCACACTCTATGGAGACGGAACCGGTCCCCGCCCCCACATCCCACACCACATGGTGGGGCTGGGGCCGCAGCTTGCACAGGGCCAGGACATGCACTTCCTCCTTGGTCATGGGTACCTCTCCACGGGTAAAGGTGCTGTCCGGCAGACCGGGGGTATTCCAGGGACGGGTCACGGGGGCGGGATGCTCCGCCAGCAGCACTGCCAGGTCCGCAAAGTGCTGTCCGGCCAGTTCTGCCGCCGTTCCGGTGACAATCCGCTCGTCAGGATAGCTGAGCCGCTCCCCTACGCTGACCTGAATATCCCCCATGCCCCGCTGGGTCAGTTCCCGGCAGATATCCTCCGCTTTGGTGGCTCCGCCGGTCAGGGCAAAGGTGCGGGGGTGGCTCTGAATCTCCCCCACCA
>CALWOK010000107.1 GCA_944383125.1 uncultured Flavonifractor sp. | reverse complement strand
CCGACAATGTGAAGCGAGAGGCTAACCCCAAAAGGTTCGCCTCTCGCTTTATATAAAAGACAGAGCCGTAATGCAGAATGTGGGACTATACAGAACTTCGCAAATAGATGCCGCGGCTTACAGATTTGCACCCGAAACCAAATCGAAGCCCAGCGCAGCGGGTTCGATTTGGAAAGGAGCCGCGACAAAATAAGTGAGAGGTGACTTAAAAAAGTCGCCGCGAACGATATGCCGTCCGCGGCGACGTGGTGCCGGTGGTGGGACTCGAACCCACACGGAGTCGCCCCCGGCGGATTTTGAATCCGCTACGTCTACCATTCCATCACACCGGCCCATCAACAGTCTGGTAAAGATTATACACCATCTTCCCGCACTTTGCAAGCATATCTTTCTCCCCATGGAAGGCCCCAAGAAAAAACCTTTTACATCCAGAAAAAAATATAGTATAATTTTTCCGTTACGGGTATATACCGCAGCGAATCCAACTATAGTAGGAGTGTTGTTCTATGAGCCGGATGGTCGGCACCGTATCCATGGGTATCCGCGCCCCCATCATCCGCAGTGGAGATGACCTGGCGGAAATCGTCACCGGGTCTGTACTGGAGGCCGTCAAAGAGGGGGCCTTCTCTGTCCGCGACCGGGATGTGGTGGCTATGACTGAGGCCATTGTGGCCCGTTCTCAGGGAAATTACGCCTCGGTGGAGGACATTGCCGCCGATGTAAAGGCCAAGCTGGGCGGAGAGACCATTGGCGTGATCTTCCCCATCCTCAGCCGCAACCGCTTTGCCATCTGCCTGCGGGGCATTGCCAAGGGCGCCAAGAAAATCGTCCTCATGCTGTCCTATCCCTCCGACGAGGTGGGCAACCATCTGATTGACGAGGATGTGATGGACGAAAAGGGTGTGGACCCCTACAAGGATGTCCTGAGCCTGGAGCGCTATCGGGAGCTTTTCGGCTATACCGTCCATCCCTTCACCGGCGTGGACTATGTGGACTACTATTCCAACCTGATCCAAGACTGCGGCGCCGAGGTGGAGGTCATCTTTGCCAACGATCCCCGGGCCATTCTGTCCTACACCAAGAACGTGCTGGCCTGCGACATCCACACCCGCCAGCGCACCAAGCGCCGCCTGGTGGTCGCCGGTGCGGAAAAGGTGTTCTGCCTGGACGAGATTATGACCGCCCCCATCAACGGCAGCGGCTACACTGAGAAGTATGGCCTGCTGGGCTCCAACAAGTCCACCGAGGATAAGGTAAAGCTCTTCCCCCGTCCCTGTCAGGACCTGGTGGAGGACATCCAGGCCCGCCTGCTGGCCGCCACCGGCAAGCAGGTGGAGGTCATGGTGTACGGTGACGGCGCCTTCAAGGACCCTGTGGGCAAGATCTGGGAGCTGGCCGACCCGGTGGTTTCCCCTGCCTACACCGCCGGTCTGGAGGGTACCCCCAACGAGCTGAAGCTGAAGTATCTGGCCGACAACAACTTTGCCGACCTGTCCGGCGAGGCGCTGCGGGAGGCTATCAAGGGTGAGATCAAGAAGAAGGACGGCTCCCTGGTGGGCAACATGGCCGCCCAGGGCACCACCCCCCGCCGCCTGACCGATCTCATTGGCTCCCTGTGCGACCTGACCTCCGGCTCCGGTGACAAGGGTACCCCCATTGTGTACATTCAGGGCTATTTTGACAACTATACCACAGAATAAGCAGACCAAAAAAATCCTGTTGCAGCCAGGCTGCAACAGGATTTTTCTCATATCTGCCAGGTTCTCCAGGCGGCAATCCGGTTCCAGAGCAGCCAGGCAAGCCAGCCGCAAATCAGGCCCACCGCCATTCCCGCCAGCACATCGCTGGGGAAATGCACCCCCACATAGAGCCGGGAAAAGCCCATAGCAGCTGCCAGCGCCACTCCGGTTACTTTCATCCACAGCTCCGGCAGGGTACGCCACCAGGCAGAAGCCGCCGCAAAGGCGGCACAGGTGTGGCCGGACGGAAAGGAATTGGGGTCTGGTTCTTCTATGAGCGGGATCAGCCCCTCCACCGTCAGCCAGGGCCGGGACCGGCCCACCAGGTGCTTGAGCGCCACATTGGTACACAGCAGCCCCAGAAGCATGGCCAGCAGGCTGACCAAGCCCGCCTTCCGGGTCTTTGGAATGCACAGCAGCACCACTGACAGCACAATCCACAGCATTCCGGCATTGCCCAGCCTGGTATAGAACATCAGAATGGGGTCCAGCACCCCGCAGCGCACCACATCCTGAATCCACAGCAGGACCCCGCCGTCCAGACGCAGCAGCTCTTCCAGCATATCGTTTCCTCCTGACGAAAAAGGGCGGCAGATATTCCGCCGCCCCTTCCTGTTTTGTCCTGTTTACGCAGCCCCATTTTCCCAGCTGCAATCGGATACCACGCCAACCAATTCAAATTTATCGGTTTTGACAATGTGGGTCTTGCCAACCCGCACCTCCTGGGTGCCGATCTCAGTGGTAATGGTGTTGAGCACATTGCACTCTACCGTAAAGGTCAGATCCAGGTTTTTCTGCTCCACCTGCACCAGCTGGGTACCGCTCTCCGTGTTCAGCACCACATTCTCCATGTGGGGAACTGCAGTGACCGCAACTACCTGACCATCCAGCAGCTCTCCGGAAGCCATCAGCGTGGAGGGAACATACTTCTGTACGTTCTCGTACACCTCCGGCCGTACATTTTCCACCACAACGGTATAGGTAACGGCAGTAGCGCCGCCGGCAGTATTGGTGCTGCTGCCAGGCCGGAGAAACTTCATGCCCAGCACCGCCGCCGCAATCACCACCACCAGGATCACCAGCAAATCCACAATGTTGATTTTGCCAAACAGTCTTCCCTTTTCATCGATCATCTTTTTGCAGCCTCCGAGGTTGTAAATTCGTGTCGCCCTTGGTACAATGGTACCGGGATATTGTATCATAATGTCCCACTGAGAGACAAGTACTTTCTTTGGAGGTTTGATTGCGTGAAGGTCATGCACCTCATTTCCGGCGGAGACAGCGGCGGGGCCAAAACCCACGTCCATACCCTGCTGCAAAATCTCTCCCGTACCATTGACGTCACCATGGTATGCTTTATGGAAGGCCCCTTTGTGGACGAGGCCAGAGAGCTGGGCATTCCCACCATGGTGCTTACCGGCAGAAATCTGCTGAAAATCCGCAATACCCTGAAAAAGATCATTGTGGAGGAGGGATACCAGATCCTCCACTGCCACGGCGCCCGGGGAAATCTGATGGGCGCCCTGCTGGGCAAGGCCACCGGCCTGCCGGTTGTCACCACCGTTCACTCCGACTACCGGCTGGATTACCTGGGCCGCCCCTTTTCCCGCCTCACCTACGGCACCATCAACACCATCGCCCTGCGGAAGCTGGATTACCGCATCGGCGTGTCCGACGCCATGACCGACCTGCTGATCTCCCGGGGCTTTAATCCGGACAAACTCTTCACCATCTATAACGGCATCGACTTTACCCCCCGTACGCCCGCCCTCAACCGGCAGCAATACCTGGACAGCGTGGGGCTGGAGGCGGACGAGCACTCTGTCATTGTGGGGATTGCCGCCCGCCTCAATCCGGTGAAGGACATCGCCACCCTGGTACGGGGCTTTGCCAAGGCCCATCAGGTCTGCCCCCAGCTGCGGCTGCTCATTGCAGGGGATGGGGAACAGATGGAGATGCTGAAGGACCTGGCCGGTCAGCTGGGGGCATCCAGACAGGTATGCTTTGCCGGCTGGGTTACGGATACCGACAGCTTTTATCATGCCCTGGATATCAACACCCTCACCTCCCTGTCTGAAACCTTCCCCTACTCCCTCACCGAAGGGGCTCGGGCCAGCCTGCCTACGGTGGCCAGCCGGGTGGGCGGGGTACCGTACCTGATTGAACACGGCATCCACGGCCTGCTCTTTGAGGCGGGAGATGACGACACCCTCTCCCGCCATCTCATTGCCCTGGCCCAGGACCCGGAACTGCGCCTCCACATGGGGCAGCGGCTCTACCAGCGGGCCAAAGAGGACTATTCGCTGGAGAGCACCCTCCAGCGTCAGCTCACCATTTATGAAACGGTGCTCCGCCGGCAGGCCCGCAAAACCGGCAAACGGGACGGCGCTCTGGTGTGCGGCGCCTACGGCCGTGGAAACGCCGGTGACGACGCCATTCTGGAGGCCATTGTCACCGAGCTGCGGCAGATCGACCCCGATCTGCCTATCTGGGTGCTCTCCCGCAGTCCGGAGGAAACCCGCCGCACCTACCGGGTCAACTCCATCTACACCTTTGCCTTTCCCAAATTTCTCCACCGCATGAGAAAAACCAGGCTGTATATCAATGGCGGCGGCTCCCTCATGCAGGATGTCACCAGCCACCGCTCCCTGTGGTTTTACCTGTTTACCATCTCCTGGGCCAAGCGGCTGGGCAATCAGGTCATGATGTACGGCTGCGGCATCGGTCCCATCCACGCCCCCTCCAACCGCCGCCGGGCCGCCAAAGTGCTTCAAAAGAGCGTGGACGCCATCACCCTGCGGGATACCCACTCCAAGGATGAGCTGGACGATATGGGGATCACCCACCCTCAGATTGTGCTGTCGGCAGATCCCACCGTCATTCTGCCCGCCGCTCCCGACCCGGTGGTGGATGGTATTCTGGAAAGCCAGGGGGTAGATCCCAACGGCCGTTATATCGGCTTCTCCCTGCGGCCCTGGCCCGGTTTTGAGGAAAAGGCCCCTGTTTTTGCCGCCGCCGCCGATTACGCCTATGAGAAATACGGCCTGACGCCGGTCTTTCTCCCCATTGAGCGGCGGCTGGATGTGGAGGCCGCCCGTCTGGCCGCCCGCTATATGAAGGCTCCCCACCATATCCTCACCCACACCGGCAGCTCTGACCACACCATCGGCCTGTTTGCCCGGATGCAGGCCGTGGTTTCCATGCGTCTGCACGCTCTGGTGTTTGCTGCCGGACAGGGGGTCCCCCTGGTGGGGGTGGTGTATGACCAGAAAATCAGCTCCTTTTTGTCCTATATCGGTCAGGATCTCTATGTAGATCTGGAGCAGGCCACCCCGGAGAAGCTGTGCGCCTATATTGATGCCGTCTATACCCGCATTGGCGATACCCAGTTCCTGTCCGGCGGTGTGGAGCGGCTGCGTCAGGTGGAGGAGAAAAACCGCCTCACCGCCCGGCAGCTGTTGGAGGAAGGGGTCCGGTGAAACAGATTCTCTGTCTGTCCGACCAGCCCTGGAGCACCGTCCCCACCCGCACCCAGCAGCTGATGACCCGCCTGAAGGAGGCAAAAATCCTCTTTGTGGAGCCGCCCGACAAACAGTACCGCCACCCCGCCCGGCGGGTACGGCCCGACCTGCTGGTTGTCACCTTCCCCCCTGTACCGGAGGCCAGGGAGGATCAGCGGCTGCTGCGGCTGCTGCGTACCCGCAAGCTGAGCCGGTATCTCCTCAAGGTCATGGAGCGCCACCGCTTCCGCAAGCCTCTGCTGTGGTGCACCTCCCCGGAGCAGGTGGAGCTGCTGCCGGCCATCCCCTATCAGGGACTGGTATATGATTGCAGCCAGGACTGGCTGGACTTTCCGCTGGAGTGGGAGAGCCGGCTGGTGCTGGACTCCGATGTGGTGTTTGCCGCCTCTGCCGGACTGGTGGAGCACCTCTCCCCCTGCAGCGACAACATCGCCCTGCTGCCCAACGGGGTAAGCTACCCCATGTTTACCCGGCCCGATACCGAGTGTCCCCCCCTCCTCCGGGGTATCAACGGGCCGGTGCTGGGCTTTACCGGCACCATCTGGAACGATCTGGATCTGGCGCCCGTCATCCATGCGGCCCGGTCCATGCGCCATTGCACCTTTGTCTTTGTGGGCCGGCGGGAGTACAATCCCATGACCACCCACCTGACCCGGCTGCCCAATGTGATGCTGATCGACCACCAGCTGCCGGTGGATATCCCCGACTATCTGGCCCGCTTTGACGTATGTCTCCACCTGATGCGCCAATCAGATCTGGGCAGCGATATTGTCCCCAACCGGATTTATGAATACCTGGCCTCCGGCAAGCCCATTGTGGCCATGGTATATCCCTTTCAGCTGGAGCACTTCCCCGATGTGATCTATGCCGCCCACACCCCACAGGAGTTTATCCGTCTGTGCTACAAGGCCCTGGAGGAGCCGGACGACTGGCTGGTGAAGCGCCGGAAGGAACACGGCGCCGCCGCCGCCTGGTCGCTGCGTGCTCAGGAGGTGGCGCAGATCCTCTCCACCAATGGACTATACTGAACGCTCGGGCGGCCCCAGGGCCGCCCGCCCTTTGTGTCCACACCACCCATTCACAGGAGGTTTGTTATGAGACGCTATTCCACCGTGATCTTTGACCTGGACGGCACCCTGCTGGACACCCTCCAGGACCTGGCCGACAGCACCAACTATGCCCTGGCCCTCCACCATATGCCCACCCGCTCCCTGGAGGAGATCCGCCGCTTTGTGGGCAACGGGGTGGGTCTGCTCCTCCACCGGGCCGTCCCCGAGGGGACCCCCGCTGACCTGGAGGCCCAGTGTCTGGCAGACTTCCGGGCCCACTATGTGGTCAATATGGAGAACAAAACCGCCCCCTACCAGGGGATACTGCCCCTTCTGGATGGGCTGAACCAGGAGGGAATCAAGCTGGCGGTGGTTTCCAACAAGTTTGACGGGGCCGTCAAGGGCCTGTGCAGCACCTACTTCGGCCCACGCATCCCGGTTGCCATCGGAGAGTCCCAGGGCGTGGCCCGCAAGCCGGCCCCCGATACCGTCTTCCGGGCGCTGGATGAGCTGGGAGCAGATGCTGCCGGAGCGGTCTATGTGGGCGATTCCGAGGTGGATCTCCAGACTGCCCGCAATGCGGGCCTGCCCTGCATCTCGGTCAGCTGGGGCTTCCGGGACAGGGACTTTCTCTCCAGCCAGGGCGCCCAAACCATCGTATCCACCCCCGCAGAGCTGCTGGAGCAGCTGACGGGTGGTCAATATGACGAAATTCGACGGCCTGACTCCCCTTCCCTGTGAGCATAAGAGAAAATTTCAGCAAAAAGAAGGATTTTCGTTGCGGGAAGACGTATAACAAAACAGGTTGAAATTTGCTGAGAGGCTGGTGAGTCCCCATGCTGCTGCGTGAACAAACCGAAGCCGCCGAGGCGGCCCTGCTCTCTCCCTACGCATGTCTGTCCGCCCACTCCAAAGGCCGCCTGATTCCTCTGGAGCCCTGCCCCACCCGTACCTGCTTCCAGCGGGACATTGACCGCATCATCCACTCCAAAGCCTTCCGGCGGCTCAAGCACAAAACCCAGGTCTTTCTGGAGCCGGAGGGGGACCATTACCGCACCCGGATGACCCACACCATTGAGGTCAGCCGCATTGCCCGCACCATCGCCCGGGGGCTTCACCTCAACGAAGATCTGGCAGAGGCGGCGGCCTACGGTCATGATCTGGGCCACACCCCCTTTGGACATGCGGGAGAGCGGGTGCTCCATGAAATCATGCCCGGCGGGTTTGCCCATAACCAGCAATCCCTGC
>CALWOK010000106.1 GCA_944383125.1 uncultured Flavonifractor sp. | reverse complement strand
AAGTAGTACAGATCGCCGTCGTTGTAGCTGTACTCCATGTCCTTGCGCTCCACATAGGCCTGCTCAAACTTGGCAGTGGGGTTGAAAGAGGTCTCGGTTACGCCGCCGGTGATGACGTTCTTCATCTTGGTACGCACAAAGGCAGCGCCCTTACCAGGCTTGACGTGCTGGAACTCCACCACCTGCATGACCTGACCGTCCATCTCAAAGGTCACGCCGTTACGGAAATCACTGGCAGTAATTGTAGGCATTGGTATTCATCCTCCAAAACGGTATTCAAAGAATCAGCTAAGCTATTTTAACCTATTTTTGCGCTGTTTGCAAGGCTTTTTAGAGAACAATCAGTTCTTTGGGCGATTTGGTGAGATTGACACTGCCCTCCTCTGTGTAAACCAGCACATCCTCAATGCGCACACCAAACTTGCCGGGCAGGTAGATGCCGGGCTCGGCAGAGACGGCGGCTCCCACCGGCATGGGGGTGGTATCCCGGCTGTTGGCGTTGGGGGATTCGTGGATCTCAATGCCTACACTGTGACCGAAGCCATGGCCAAAGTATGCCCCATATCCTGCCTCTTCAATCACTTTGGCCGCTGCATTGTGGATTTCCACACCGGGTACCCCTGCCCTGGCAGCGGCAATGCCGGCCAGCTGGGCTTTCAGCACCGTGTCATAGACCTTGCGCATCTCTTCCGTAGGCGCTCCAATGGCAATGGTACGGGTCATATCAGAGCAATAACCACCGTACTTACAGCCGAAATCCATGGTCAGGAAATCCCCCTGCTGAATCTTCCGGTCGCCGGGGATGCCGTGGGGCAGGGAACCGTTGGGGCCGGACACCACAATGGGGTCAAAGCTCATTTTGTCTGCCCCCCGGCAGAGCATTTCATACTGGAGCCGGGCGGCAATTTCCCGCTCGGTCATACCGGGCTGGATCAGCTTCAGAATGGCCTCAAAGGTCTGGTCGGTAATTTCCTGGGCCTTCTGCATCAGGGCAATTTCCTCCTGATCCTTGGAGGCCCGCAGGCTGTTCACCAGCTTCTGGGCGGGTACCAAGGTACAGGGCAGGGCCTCCGCATAGCTGTTGTACTCCGCCACCGTCATATACCCATCCTCAAAGCCCAGCTTCTCAATGCCCAGCTCCTCCACTGCCTTCACCACCAGGGGCTTCTGGGCGGCAGAGGCGGTGGTCATGGTGATGGCTGCGCCGGACACCCGCTTTTCGGCAGACTCAATGTAGCGGGAATCGGTAAAGTAGCGGCACTCCTCCCGGGTGACAACCACGGCGCCCTCGCCGTGGAAGCCGATGGCGTAATACTCACCGGGCTCGCTGGTGACGAGCATGGCGTCAATCCCGTACTCATCCAGTTTGGCTGCAATCTGTTTCAGGTGATTCATGTGAAAGACTTCCTTTCTCTCTGGCAGTGGTCTTACAGGGCCTGTTGGTACAGCCCTTTCATGGTCAATGCATCTTCCGCCTGGGTCCCGGCCGATTCACAAATAAAGGTAGGGCTCCAGCCACGGCGGGCCACCTCCATCAGCAGCGGAGCCGGGTCGGGGCCAAACTCCTGCTGGTCAAAGGTCAGGTGCATTTTTTCTCCCCCCTTGGGGGTAAACTGTATTTTGGAAAAATGACTGTGAAACCGGCTGGCCCGTTCCTCCCCCAGAACAGCCTGGATGCGATCCAGCATACGGACACAGGCCTCATGACCCTCCAGCTCTCCCAGGGAACGGGCGTACAGGTGGCCGAAGTCCACACAGGGCGTCAGGCGCTGATCCAGGGTACACAGCTCCAGCACCTCGTCCAGATCTCCCAGCTGGTTGATTTTACCCATAGTCTCCGGACACAGGATAATGTGGTCAAAGCCGGCGTCATCACAGGCGGCAACCACCGCCTTCAGGGAGTTCAGGGCAATATCCTGGGCTTCCCGCCGGGTGCGCTTCATCAAAGCCCCCGAGTGAATGACCACCCGGGTGGCTCCCATCCAATCAGCCGCCCGGCAGGCGGCGGTAATATATCCAATGGTTTTTTGCAGGCTGTCCGGATCGGGATTGGCCAGATTGATAAAGTAGGGGGCATGGAGGGACAGGGAAATGCCGGATTCCCTGGCTGCCGCCCCTACCTTACGGGCTGTCTCCTCCCCCACATTGACCCCTTTGCCGCACTGGTATTCATAGCAGTCCAAACCCAGCCCTGCCAGCCAGCGGGGGGCGTCCACTGAGGATTTATAGGGAAAGGATTCCGAATTGCCTGCTGGGCCAAACATTGCACTCATAATGGTTTTGCTCTCCTTTTTGTCAAGGCCCGGAAGGGCCACTCGGCAGCATAGCGCAGATAACGTCCCGGATTGCCTGCCAGCTGAATGGGTTCTACCAGCAGGGTGGTGACGCCTGCCCGGCTGCCCCCCAGAATATCGGTGAAAATCTGATCGCCCACAATGGCAGTCTCCTGGGGACCACACCCCATCTGCTCCATCGCCTTGTAAAAGGAGTGGGGCTTTGGCTTGCCTGCATGGCCAATGAAGGGAACCCCCAGTGCGGTGGAAAACCGTTTGGGTCGCTCGGGGTGCCGGTTGTTGGACAGAACAAACAGCGTAATACCATTTGCTTCCAGTGCCTTTGCCCACGCCTGTACCTGCTGTGTCGGCTCCGGTACGCCATATGGCGACAGGGTATTATCCAGATCTGCCAGCAACAAGTGGATCCCCCTCTGTGCCAGCGCCTGAGGGGAGATGTCAAAAATGCTCTTTCCTGTCCAGTGGGCGGTCAGCATTGCTTCACCTCTTCATATTCAGCCTCTAATCCGCATAGGATTATACACGTTTCTTACCATTTGGACAAGGGGGTAGCTTTACCATGCAGAGAAATTCCACCTGGATTCTGACCGCACCGCCTGATTGCTGCCGGGAGGCCCTGCGGTTGGGGCTCCCTGTGGCCCATA
The DNA here is from genome assembly GCA_944383125.1 of uncultured Flavonifractor sp. Lineage (GTDB taxonomy): Bacteria > Bacillota > Clostridia > Oscillospirales > Oscillospiraceae > Flavonifractor. The sequence continues at coordinate 9,847 of CALWOK010000106.1, read as the reverse complement.
CCGCATACCGGGTGGGGGGTGGACCCCATCTCTTCCGGGCCAGTATGCCGGTGTCCGTCCGGGGCGGCCTGATGGGACTGGACTGCCGGGGCTTTGACGGTGTGGGGAAGCCGGAGGGCTTCTGTCAGGAAGTATTACGGGAGTGCTCCGCCCGTGGGTTCCAGGGGCTATTGTGTGACTTTGAGGGACATCCCATCCCTTTGCTGAAAGAAATCCTCAGGCGGCTGGCATCTCTGCTCCAACGCCGGGGGATGTCTCTCTATGTTCCGGAGGCCTATGGGGATTGCAGCGGCGCTTATGTGCTGATTTCTTCCGCCCTGTCAGGCGGTACCCTGACCCAGCGGCTGGCCGAAGCTGTGCAGCACTATGGTACAGAGCGGGTGGTGCTGGCTGTGGAGCGGGTGGCAGAGGATTTTTATCTTCCCTCTCCCAACGGCCAGGGCCGCCCCCTCTCCCGGGATGCGTTGCAGCAGCTGATGGAGGAGCGCAGCCCCTCCGTCTTCTTCTCCTCTGAGCTGTGCGCCCACTATTTTACTTACATGTCACGGGAAAATGGCGCCCATTTTGTCCTCTTTGATGATGCCCGCTCCATCCGAAAGAAACTCCAGGTGGCGGCTCAGCTGGGGATTTCCCGGGCCGTGTTGTCCTATCCTCAGGTAGAGGATCTGCTGGACTGCCTGCTGTCTGACGGATAGCAAACCATGCAAACAACAAAACCCTGCGCCTAGGCGCAGGGTTTTGTAAGTTTCAAGTATTAGTAATACTTTTTGCGGTTCTTCCGGGCGGCTTCAGACTTCTTGCGGCGCTTGACGCTCGGGCTCTCGTAGTGCTCACGCTTGCGAACCTCGGCCAGAACACCAGACTTGGCACAGCTGCGCTTGAAACGCTTCAGCGCATTTTCCAAGGACTCGCCGTCCTTCACATGGACTTCCGACATTGACTTCCCCTCCCTCCGAAGCGGCGGGGTTCCACCGCCAAAAGGGCCACATAGATATGGCTTTAACAGAATCATTGTATGCCATCTGAGGGTAAATGTCAAGAGTGATTTTAGCAATCCACCGTTTCTCTCTGTCACCCGGCGGCAGAAGCCCTCTGCCGCCGGGTGGCGGAACACTATCTTTCGGGGTCCTGCTGTTCTGTCTCCCCTCCCTGAGATGGCGCAGGAGAGGCAGGCAGTACGGCGGACGGGGTAGGCGCAGGCGTGGGAGAGCTGACCGGCTCCTGGCTTTCCTCCGGATTGGGCGTCACAGACTCGGTGGGTACCGGCGGCACGGTGGGATAGGTGGCCGGATTGGCAGGGTCAAAGCCGGGCCACTGCTCCTGGGTTGGCCAGGTGGACTGATCCTCCAGCCGGAAGGTGGAGGGATCATATACCTCTGGTTCGGGAGATTCCGGAGCAGAGGTGTGCACGGTACAGCCCCCCAGAGCCTCCAGGCGCTGCTTGGAATAGGCATTCTGTCCGGTTTCATCCGTGAGTACCCCGATGCTCTTGACGGTGCCTGCGGTGATGCCCAGTTCCTCATTGGCCTCTCTGGGGCAGAACTCTCCTGCCAGATGGTACAGGCCCTCCACAGGATTGCCGTCGGCATCCTTCACCGGGCAGGCGGTACAAACATCCACCATCACATGGCTGCTGCAGCTCTCCACAGGGGCATCCTCCGGGAAGAGGTACATGGTAATCACTCGGTCCCCTCTGGGATCGCTGAGACAGGCCTCGCTGGCCCTCATGCCGCTGTCCTTACAGAGGCTCACCTGGGTCAAGCCGCTGGCCTGGGTAAAGCTCTTGTTTTCCAGGCCCTCGTGTACTTTGCTCATCACCTTCTGCCACATAACGGCAGCCGGGTTGTTGTTGGCATAAATCCGCTCCGGGTTGGGGTAGCCCACCCATACGCCAGCGGTGTAGTAGGGGGTATAGCCTACAAACCAGCGGTCATTGTTGGCGCTGGTGGAGCCGGTTTTACCGGCTACCGTCATGCCGGAGATCCGGGCCGCCGTACCGGTGCCGCTGGTGACAACACCCTTGAGCATTTCGTTGATATAGTAAGTGGTATTGGTGGACAGGATCACTTCCCCCTGATTTTGGGTCTTGTCAATCAGAACCTCTTCCACACCGTCCACCTCACGGGTCACTTTGCTGTAGGTGCGCGGTTCCAGATATACCCCGTCCCGGGGGAATACGGCATAGGCCGCCGTCATATCCAGCACACTGGTACCGTGGGTCAGGCCGCCCAGGGCCAGCTGGCTGGAACCATAGTCGTTCTTCACATCACCGTTGGAGATATAGCTTTCCTCCAGATCAATGTGGAACTTATCCTGCATGAAGTTAAAGGAAGTTTCCGCCCCCATCTCCTCCAGAATCCGGACGGCGACCGGGTTGGAGGATACTTCCACAGCGGTTGCTACGGTAATATCGCCCCGGTAGGTGAGCGGGTTATTCAAGGGCCAGTTCTTGCCGTTGAGCACCCGTACCGGCTCGTCGGCGTATACGGAAGCGGGGGTAATCATCCCCAGCTCAAGGGCTACAGAATAGACCGACAAGGGCTTGATGGAGGAGCCTGGCTGCCGTTTGGTGCCGCTGGCCATGTTGAGCACCCGGTTGGCCTCCTTCTGTCCCAGAGCGCCCGCCAGACCTACCACATTCCCATCCGGGTCCATGATGACAATGGAGGACTGAATCTCCTGTCCCTTGCTGGAGGTCAGCTGCAAATTGCTCTTGTCAGAATATACCGACTCCACAATGGACTGAATGCGGGTATCCACACAGGCATAGATTTTCAGCCCGCCGGAATACACCATATTCTCGGCCAGCGTCTCAGAGTATCCAAACTCCTCCACCAGGTCGTTGACCACGTCGGTGATGACCTGCTCGTCATACCAGTTGTAAATGGTAGTAGGTTTTTTCTCATCCTGCTCCCGGACAAAGTTCAGCTCCTCGGCCACTGCCTGATCATACTCCGCCTGGGAAATCATCTCCAGCTCCAGCATTTTCCACAGCACCAGCTCCTGGCGCTGCTTGTTGCGCTCCCGTCCCTGAGTCACCTTGCCGGTTTCCGGGTTGGTAATGCGCACGGTGGAATTTGGCCCATACAGGGTGGGGTTATTGGTGATGCTGATGATACTGGCACCCTCGGCCAGGCTCAGCTCAGACACATCCTTGCCAAAATAGCTTTCGGCAGCGGTAGCCACACCGTAGCAGTTGTCTCCCAGATAGATCAGGTTGAGATACCACTCCATAATCTGGGACTTGGAATAGGTGGCGTCAAAGTCCAGGGCGGTAAAAATCTCCAGGATCTTCCGCTTGACAGTGACGTCGTCATACTGGGTAGCATTTTTGATGAGCTGCTGGGTAATGGTGGAGCCGCCCTGGATGTCCTGACCGGTAAACATCAGCAGCACACCGTTCAATGTACGCTTCCAGTCCACACCGTTATGGGTCAGAAAGCGCTCGTCCTCAATGGCGATGGTAGCGTTGACCAGGTTTTGGGGGATCTGGTCATAGGTCACTTTCTTCCGGTTCTCCACACCGTGGAGGGCAAGATGTTCCTCGTATTGTCCGCTCTCCGGATTCATATAATAGAGCGTGCTGGTCAGGTTCATATCAAAATTGGCCTCCAGATGGGCCTGGGGCAAAATCACCGTTTTGATATAGGCCATGGCAAAGCACACCAAAATGATTCCGGTGAGGATCATGACCAGCAGAATGGTACCCACTACCTTGCCAAAAATGGCAAACACATGGAGCACAGGATGGGGCCGCCCTTTTCTGGGGTTTTGCCGGGGCTGCTGGTTTTGGTTGGAATTCACTGCCAAAAAAGACACCTCCGTCTTGGTCCGTGCATAGGAATGGGTTGTATTCCTACCGTGCAGTCAGTAAAAAACCGATCACATTATACCACGTTCTGTTCGGTTGTCCACCCTGTTTCCCGCCCTTTTTTGTCGGACAATGGAAGGTTTTTAAAATTTCGCCCATCCTGCTCTTGCTTTTTTCCCTGCGACAGGCTACAATAGTAGCCGAAGACCAAGGAAGGTATGGTGCCTGCTATGAGTGAAGAATTCGGCCCCGATTTCATCACCGTCACCGATGAGGACGGCAACGAGTTTGAATTGGAGCATGTTGACACCCTGGAATACAACGGCCAGACCTATATGGCCTTTTTCCCCGCAGTACAGGGGGAAGAACACGGCGACAGCGTAGAAGAAATCGACCTGGATGAGGAGGAAAGCGGCCTGATCATTCTGAAGGTCATTCAGGCTGACGGTGAGGAGCAGCTTTCCACCCTGGACAGCGATGAAGAGCTGGAGCTGGTGTATCAGCAGTTTATGGAATCCCTCTTTGCAGAGGAAGAGGACGGCTGAGTCCTCCTTTTAGGATGAAATGTGATTCCTGCTCGGTGCGTGACGGGTTTTATTTAAACCCACATCTCTGAAACGGGACGCCCCCTCATGGTGCGGACTGCAGGCCTCCCGGCGCCCCTTAGAGGGACGGCTGGAAGTTGGAAGCAGAGAAACATTATGGAGGCGACCCACCCTGCCATCTCGTGCAGGTTTTAAATGGATCCGCACGGCCAGAGCGGGACCCCCACGAAACCATGGTTTCGTGGGGTTTTCTTTTTCAAAATCTGAACAAACTGTAAAACCGCTTTTCCCGCTTGAAAGCTGTGCTCTTTTCCTGTATAATACGAATTTGTCTATCAAAGATGGAATGATCCATCCCTGCCCCGGCAGGAACATTGATGAGAGGACTGAACAGACAAATGAGCGCATCCAGAGAAAAAAGACAGCGCCAGGCCCAACCGGAACAGGCGCTGACCCAGAAGCAGCGCGCCGAGCTGAAAGAACAGAAGGCTGCCAAACAAAAGACCATTCTGTACACTGCTATCGGTGTGGTCATCGCCATTCTGGTGGTGGTACTGCTGGTGTGGGACTCCGGCATCTTCCAGCGGGGAGCCACTGCCCTCACCATTGACGGCAAGAATTACAACGTGAACGATGTGGAATATTACTACCGCACCGCCATGAACACAGCCTACTCCCAGAGCTACGGCACCGCTTTTGACCCCACTGTAGACCTGCGGGAGCAGTATGTGGACGAGGAGCAGACCCAGTCTTACCACGACTACTTCCTGGAGCAGGCTATCCAGGATCTGACCACAGCTACTGCCCTGGAGAAGGCCGCCAACGAAGCAGGCTATACCCTCTCCCAGGAGGATGAGGACACCGTCCGCCAGACGATGGATGCCGAGCGGGACTATGCATCCCAGAGCGGCTACGGCGATTTCAGCGGCTATCTGAAGGCAAAATACGGCAAGTATATGACCGAAGGTACCCTGGAGGCCTGCATCCGCCGGGATGTGCTGACCCAAGCATTCCAGAACCAGTATGCTGAGGGCCTGGATATCACCGATGAGGAAATCCAGACTTACTACGATGAGCACAAGGATGAGCTGGACAGCTTTACCTTCCGCTCTATTGTCATTGACGGCAGCGCTCCCAGCGCCACCGATGAGGAGGGCAACACCGTGGAGCCCACTGCAGAGGAGAGCGCCGCTGCCATGCAGGCCGCCAAGGCCAAGGCAGAGGCGTTTGCCGCCGCTGTAAAAGAGGCTGATGACAAGGAGGCCGTCTTTGCCCAGCTGGCCCCTGACTATGTGTCTGAGAGCAGCAAGGAGAGCTATGAGAGCGATCCCGATTACTCCCTGACTTCCGACCTGTCCGGCACCAGCGTGGGCAGCCGGGCCTACAGCGAGTGGATGCTGGACGAGACCCGTACTGCCGGCGATGTAGGCGTCATTGAATCCTCCAGCAGCTACTATGTGGTGCTCTTCCTGGACCGCTATCTGGATGAGACGCCCACCGCCGATGTCCGTCACATTCTGATCAAGGCAGAGCTGGATCAGGAGGATGATGCCGCCACCACCGATGTGGACGAATCCGCCATCCCCTCGGACGCTGCCATGGAGGCTGCCAAGGCAGAGGCCGAGCAGCTGCTGGCCCAGTGGGAGGCCGGTGACAAGACCGCCGAGTCCTTCGGCGAGCTGGCCAACGCCAACTCCGACGACCCCGGCTCCAATAAAAACGGCGGACTGTATGAGGCGGTTGTTCCCGGCTATATGGTGGACAGCTTCAACGACTGGGTCTTTGCCGAGGGCCGGAAGGCGGGTGACGCCGGTCTGGTGGAGAATACCAACACCAACCAGTACGGCTGGCATGTAATCTACTACCAGGGTGACAATGATCCCAAGTGGAAGCTCACCGCTGACGATGCGCTCCGGAGCGAGGAGACCAATACCTGGCTCACCGGCCTGACCGAAGGTCTGGAGGCCACCCAGGGCGACGGCATCAAGTACGTCAATCCCTAAAATATCATGACACAATGGGGACGGAGCCAAGCTCCGTCCCCATTGTAATAGGAGATCCTATGAACGAAACCTTTTTGAGAACAGAAATGCTGCTGGGTGCCGACGCCATGGCGCGGCTGTCCGGCGCCCATGTGGCGGTTTTTGGCCTGGGTGGGGTGGGCAGCTGGTGCGCCGAAGCTCTGGCTCGTTCCGGTGTGGGCGCCCTCACCCTGATCGACCACGATGAAGTCGGGCTTACCAACCTGAACCGGCAGGTAGAAGCGACCCTTTCTACTTTGGGAATGCCCAAGGCGGAGGCTATGGCCCGGCGGGTGGCCGATATCAACCCGGCCTGCCAGGTAACCGTCCGGGCAGAAAAGTATGAGGCTGCATGTCGGGAGTCTTTTTTTGCCGCCCGGTACGACTATATTGTGGACTGCATTGATCTGGTATCCTGCAAACTGGATTTGATTGAAACCGCCCTCACCCGGCAGATTCCCATTCTCTCTGCCCTGGGGACCGGCAACAAGCTGAACCCCTCCCTCTTCCGCATTGGGGATATTTCCAAAACCGAAGGCTGCCCTCTGGCCCGAGTGGTGCGCAAGGAGCTGCGCAACCGGGGCATTCTCCACCACAGGGTGCTGTGGTCTCCGGAGGAACCAAAGGAAGCCATCCAGCATGAGGCTCCCCCGCCCGGCCGCCGGTCTGTGCCGGGCAGCGTAGCCTGGGTACCTCCGGTTGCCGGTATGATGATGGCCGGAGATGTGATCCTCACCCTGGCCGGCCTGCAATCGGTATAAAAACATCCCTCCACTGCCATACTACAGGCAACGGAGGGATGTTTTTTGTGTAAGAGAACAAGAAAGCACCTGCGCCCGGCTTTGGCCGGAGCCGCGGCAGGGCTGGTCAACGGCTTTTTTGGGGGCGGAGGCGGAATGCTGCTGGTGCCTCTGCTGATCCGTTGGTGTGGATTGGAAGAACGGAAGGCCTTTGCTACCTCGGTAGCCATTATCCTCCCGCTGTGCATGTTATCCGCCGCCATCTACCTGTTCCGGGGCGGTGTGGAGCTGGCACCAGCCCTCCCCTATTTGCTGGGCGGACTGGCTGGGGGGTTGGCTGGGGGAACATTATTCCGGCGGCTCAATATGACCTGGCTTCGCCGTGGCTTTGCTCTGCTCCTTCTCTATGGCGGCGTCAAGGCCCTGTTTTTCTGACATGAGCTGGATTTTTGCTGTGGTGGCAGGACTGCTTACCGGCATCCTGTCCGGGTTTGGGGTGGGAGGCGGAACCTTGCTGCTGCTGTGGCTCACCACATTTGGCGGCATGACCCAGCAGCAGGCCCAGGGTATCAATCTGCTGTATTTCCTTCCCGCCGCCGGCGCCGCCCTTCCGTCCCACTGGAACAACGGCTATGTGGAGCGCTCCCTGCTGCTGCCCGCCATTGCAGCCGGTCTGGCTGCCGCCGCCCTCACCGCATGGCTGGCTGCCGGACTGGACACCGGCCTGCTCCGCCGGTTTTTTGGCGGCTTTCTGCTGGTGGTGGGAATCCGGGAGCTGCTGCGCCCATAGCCCCAGTCTGTTGTCAGCCTCTGGCCCGTTTGAAGGTGAGATAGCCCTCCAGAATAAGGGTGGCCGCCACGGCATCCACCGTCTTTTTGTGGTTCTTCATCTTCTTCCCTGAGGCGTGCAGGATATTGTGGGCCTCCACAGTGGTGCGCCGCTCATCCCACAGCACCGGGCGCAGACCGCAAACCTCCTCCACCTGGGCGGCGAAGGCTTTATACAATTCCGCCCGTGGCCCTTCGGTACCATCCATATTCCGTGGAAACCCCATGACCAGCTCTTCTACCTGGTATTCCTGAACCAACCGGGCCAGCTCCTGGGCCACCACCTCCGGCTTCCGGGCGTGAATTACGGTGGTATATCCTGCCAGCAGACCGGTGGGGTCGGAAATGGCTGCCCCAGTCCGGGCGTCCCCATAGTCAATGGCCATAATACGCATACAAATCCCTCCTTTTCCTAACACTATACAAAAGAAAGTGGAAAAAAACAAGAGCAATCCCCTTGACTTTTCCGGTATCCTGTGGTATATTTCAGTCACCTATGAAAAAGGGCTCTTTTTTTGTGCGCATTTTTACGGTGTGATGACGTGCGAAACCCTTTCCTCTCCGTGAGACATAGGGAGGCAATGTGCCGAATCCCACCGTGACGATTGAACGTGCGCCTTTGCGCCGGTACGTTGCTGGATTCGGCCTGCGGTCGTGTCCAGCTTTTTTGCTGTTCACGGTCAAACATTGAAGGAGGTGCCGAACATGGCGAAGGCCGGCAACCGGGTGAAGATCACCCTGCGCTGCTCCGAGTGCAAGCAGCGGAACTATAACACCAACAAAAACAAGAAGAATACTCCCGACCGTCTGGAATTGAAGAAGTACTGCCCCTTCTGCAGGAAGCACACGGTCCACAACGAGACCAAGTAATGAGCGATGCAAGACGGCTCAAAAGAAAGAAGGGTTGAACGGAATGTCTGAAAACGAGAAGCTCGAGCAGACCAAAGCTGTGAAGGCTGAGAAGAAAAAGGACGTCAAGGCAGACAAAAAGCCCGGCTTTTTCGCCCGCATCGGCAAGTGGTTTAAAGAACTCAAAAGCGAGCTGAAAAAAGTCCAGTGGCCCACTAAGAAACAGACCATCAACAACACCGTGATCGTTATCCTCTGCTGTATCGTCGTGGGGATCTGCATCTGGGTGTTCGACGCCCTCGCCGGTTCCGTGATCCGCGCCCTGCTGGATCTGTTTGGCAAGGGTTAAGGTGTAGCAAATGGCTGAGAACGCGAAGTGGTATGTGGTCCATACCTATTCCGGCTATGAAAACACCGTGGCCGCCAGCATTGAAAAAGCAGTGGAGAACCGTGGCCTGCGGGATTTGATCTTTGAGGTGAGCATCCCTCTGGAGACCGTCACGGAGATCACGGACAATGGTCCCAAAACAGTAGAACGCAAGGTATTCCCCGGCTATGTGCTGGTCAAGATGGTCCTGACCGACGAGACCTGGCATCTGGTACGCAATGTGCGCGGCGTCACCGGATTCGTAGGTTCCGGCAACAAGGCCATCCCCCTCACGGATGAGGAGATCGCCGCCCTGGGCGTGGAAAAGCGAGAAATCGTTGTAAGCTATCAGGTAGGCGACAACGTCAAGATCATCAACGGCGCCCTGGAATCCTTCCTGGGTACCGTGGAGGAGATCGACCTGGACCGCAGCAAGGTCCGTGTAGTGGTCTCCATGTTTGGCCGTGAGACCCCCGTGGAACTGGAACTGGACGAGATCGAACCCGTCGAATGATTCCCGGCCACGGCCCTTTCCCCCGCACGTGGGAGGGACTGCAAAGCAGTTCCGCTTCCAACCACATTTATCGTAGGAGGTGCTGTTTCAAATGGCACAGAAAATTACTGGTTATGTGAAACTTCAGATTCCCGCGGGCAAGGCGACTCCCGCGCCCCCCGTCGGCCCCGCC
>CALWOK010000105.1 GCA_944383125.1 uncultured Flavonifractor sp. | reverse complement strand
GCGGCAAGCAGTACAAGGTGGCTGAGGGCGATACCCTCTTCATCGAGAAGCTGCCCAACGAGGCCGGCGACAACGTGACCTTTGACAAGGTGCTGGCTGTCATCGACGGGGACAAGATCACCGTGGGTACTCCCGTAGTGGAAAACGCCAAGGTGGCCGCTTCCGTGGTGAAGAACGGCAAGGGCAAGAAGATTCTGGTCTTCAAGTACAAGCCCAAGAAGGGTTACCGCAAGCGTCAGGGCCATCGTCAGCCCTACACCAAGGTGACCATCGGCGCCATCTCCCTGTAAGATGACCACTGTCTCTTTTCACATGGAGGGGGACCGCATTGTGGGCTTTACCGTAAAGGGCCACAGCGGTTATGCCGAAGCGGGGCATGACATTGTATGCGCCGCCGTGACCAGCGCTGTCCGCCTGACCGAGTGCGCCATCAACGACGTACTGGGCCTGGGGGCTGCGGTCAAGGTCAAAGAGGCCGATGCATCCGTTGCCCTGCGCATTCCCGGCGGGCTGAGTGAAACCGGCGAGAGCACCTGTCAGACCCTTCTGACCGCTCTTATGGTGCATATGGCCAGTCTGCACGAGGAATATCCCGACCATATTCTCGTACTGGAGGAGGACTGACCTCCTTCGTGCGATACCGTTTAACACACAAGTTTGGAGGTGTGACACCATGCTGAACATCGGTATTCAGTTCTTCGCTCATAAGAAGGGCGTGGGCTCCACCCGCAACGGCCGTGATTCTGAGGCCAAGCGTCTGGGCGTAAAGCGGGGTGACGGTCAGTTTGTGCTGGCCGGCAACATCCTGGTCCGCCAGCGGGGTACCCATATCCATCCCGGCGTCAACGTGGGCAAGGGCAGCGACGACACCCTGTTCGCCCTCAAGAGCGGCCGCGTGAAGTTTGAGCGCCTGGGCAAGGACCGCAAGCAGGTTTCCATTGTCGAAATCGCTCAGTAATGATGGGTGAACAAAGTCCCGGACGGTATCCCGTTCCGGGGCTTTTTCTGTTCACACAGCCTTTTGCAAGGAGGTTTTTATGGCAGCACCCTTTGTAGATACGGCCCGCATCACCGTCAAGGCGGGCAATGGCGGCAACGGCGCAGTGGCGTTCCACCGAGAGAAATACGTGGCCGCCGGCGGCCCCGACGGCGGCGACGGCGGCCGGGGGGGCAACGTCATCCTGGAAATCAACCCCCACATGTCCACCCTGATGGATTTCCGCTACAAGCGGAAATATGTGGCGGGCAACGGCATGGACGGCCAGGGCAAACGCTGCTCCGGCAAAGACGGGGAAGATCTCATCATCAAAGTCCCCAAGGGTACTGTGGTGCGGGATGTGGATACCAACGAGATCATCTGTGATATGTCGGAAACCGACCGGTTTGTGCTGGCCAGAGGGGGAAACGGCGGCTGGGGCAACAAGCACTTTGCCACCCCCACCCGGCAGGTCCCCCGCTTTGCCAAGGCAGGTCTGCCCGGTCAGGAGCGCCAGGTCATTCTGGAGCTGAAGCTGCTGGCCGATGTGGGCCTGGTGGGCTTCCCCAACGTGGGCAAATCCACCCTGCTCTCTGTGGTGTCCAAGGCCCGGCCCAAGATTGCCAACTACCACTTTACCACCCTGTTCCCCAATCTGGGCGTGGTATATGTGGACGAGGGGGTATCCTTTGTGCTGGCCGACATCCCCGGCATCATTGAGGGGGCTGCTGAGGGGGCCGGTCTGGGCCATGACTTCCTGCGGCATATCGACCGGTGCCGCCTGCTCATCCATGTGGTGGATGTGTCGGGCTGTGAGGGCAGAGACCCGGTGGAGGATTTCAAGGCCATCCAGGAGGAGCTGAAGCAGTATGCCCCCGACCTGGCCACCCGGCCCATGCTGGTGGCAGGCAATAAGGTGGACATTGCAGCCGACCGCACCGGTCTGGAGGCTCTGAAAGCCTATGTGGAGGAGCTGGGGATGCCCTTCTATGAGATTTCCGCCGCCGCCCAGATGGGTACCCGGGAGCTGATGTTTGCCGCCGCCCGGGAACTGGAGCACCTGCCCCCCATTACGGTGTATGAACCCACCTATGTGGAGCGGCCCCCGGAGGTGGATACCTCCGCCCCCCTCAACATCATCCGGGAGGAGGACACCTGGATTGTGGAGGGACCCTGGCTCCAGCGGCTGATGGCCAACGTCAATTTCGGGGACTATGAGTCACGCAACTGGTTTGACAAGATGCTCCGCCAGTCCGGCCTGTTTGACCGTCTGGAGGAGATGGGTATCCGGGACGGGGACATTGTCTCCCTGTACAACCTGGAATTTGAATATCAGCGGTAAACGCCTTGGGCCTGCCATCTGGCAGGCCCAATCTGTTATCCCTCACATGCCCTGGCGGCACAATTCGATGCAGCGCTCCAGCCAGGTACAGGTGGTTTCCTCCCGCTCCGGTGGCTGCCATTGGGGGAGCTGAACGATCCCGACCAGATGGAGGAAATTTTGGCCTCCGGAAAGGCCGATGTGCTATATATGGCCCGGGCTTTGCTGGACGAGATTGAGCGCTATGTGACGGTCCACACCGGATGCAAGGGGCTGGAGGTCCGGCCTGACGGTGTGCTCTGTCAGGACAAAGATCACCAGCCGATCCTGATCCCCGGTACCACGGTCATCTGCGCCCTGGGCCAGCGTCCCCGCACCCAGACGGCAGCGGCGCTGCGGGACTGCGCCCCCTTTGTGCGGGTGGTTGGAGACGCTGCCCGGGTGTCCACCATTACCAATGCAGTCTACTGGGGATATCACGCTGCTCTGGATATCTAAGACAGGTTTTGGCTAAAAGACACAAAGCATCCGCAAATTATCAACCGTATATTGGACGGATTTTGGTTTGTTATCGCTAACCTATTGTGATATAATCTATTTACTAGGAATTGCAGTGTACGACCCCTTCCCCCTGTATTGCGGCCGTCGCTGCACTCCTTTTGTCCAAAGGTTAGTAATTGCTAACCAATTCCATCCACCAGGAGGCGATTTTCATCAAAGGCATCCGATCCACCCTGATTCTGGCCGGCGCATTGATGGCACTCTCTGTTCTGTCCCTCTTTGTGGGGGTCATCGACCTGACCCCGGCGGCACTGTTTACCGGCAATCTGGAGCAGCTGTCCATTTTTCTCACCTCCCGTCTGCCCCGTCTGCTGGCCATCCTGTGTACCGGGATTGGTATGAGCGTGGCGGGACTCATCATGCAGCAGCTGTGCAGCAACAAGTTTGTCTCCCCCACCACCGGGGCCACCATTTCCTCCGCCCAGCTGGGTATCCTTCTGGCGCTGCTGTTTATGCCCCAGTCCACCCTGTGGAGCCGGGCCATCTTTGCCTTTGCCACCGCCGTGGGAGGGACCTGGATTTTTGTATGGTTTATCCAGCGGATTCAATTCAAGGACGCTGTGATGGTTCCTCTGGTGGGTATCATGTTTGGCAATGTGATCGGCGGAATCACCAGCTACCTGGCCTATCAGTATGACATGACCCAAGCCCTGGCCTCCTGGCTGGTGGGCCACTTTTCCCTGGTGCTCAAGGGCCGGTATGAAATTGTCTGGCTGACGGTGCCTCTGGTGGTTCTGGCCTTTCTCTTTGCCAACCATTTCAACATTGTGGGTCTGGGGAAGGACTTCTCCAAAAACCTGGGGGTTCCCTACAATGTGGTGCTCTTTCTGGGCCTCACCCTGGCGGCTATGATCACCGCCTCCATTGTGGTGGTGGTGGGCGCCATCTCCTACATTGGTCTGATTGTACCCAATGTAGTGGCCATGTTCAAGGGGGACAATATCCGGGGTACTCTGGTGGATACTGCGCTGTTTGGCGCCCTTTTCGTGCTGGTATGCGATATGATCGGCCGGGTGGTGATCTTCCCCTATGAGCTGCCCATTGAGCTGATTGTGGGCATTCTGGGCAGTCTGATTTTCATCGGCTTGCTGTTCTATCGTCTGAAGCATGGACGCAAGGCGGTTCGGCTGGGCAGCCCCTCCAGCAGCTCCTGCAGCTGCCCGGTATCCGCTCTGGAAGGGGGGGAGGAGGCATGAATCTGACCGCTGTCCGTTCCAACCGGAACAAGCTGATGCTTCTGGCGGTGCTGGTGCTGCTGTGTGCCGCCGCTTATCTGCTGGTGGAGGTCAACCTGGACAGCCCCAAGCTCTTTGCCTACGCCATGAAAATCCGTACTCCCAAGCTGATTGCCATGCTCATTACCGCCTTTGCCATTGGCGGGGCCTCTCTGGTGTTCCAGTCGGTCATCAACAACACCATTGTTACCCCCTGTCTGCTGGGTATGAACTCCCTGTACACCCTCATTCATACGGCGGTGGTATTCTTCCTGGGTTCCGGCAGTATTGTTGCCACCCATGCCAACCTGTCCTTTGCGGTAGACGTGCTGCTGATGGGCATTGCCGCCACCATCATTTACAGCTGGATTTTCCAGAAGACCAACCACAATGTGCTCTATGTGCTGCTGGTGGGAACGGTGCTTACCTCCTTTTTCGGCAGCATCCAGACCACCCTTACCCGGGTTATGGACCCCAACGAGTACGACACCCTGCTGAGTACCCTGGTAGCCAGCTTCAGCAACATCAATTCGGAGATCATCCTCCTGTCGGTGGTGCTGCTGGGGGCCATCGTGTGGTTTCTGCGGAAGGATCTGGCCCTGCTGGATGTACTTACCCTGGGCAAAGCCCAGGCCATCAACCTGGGAGTGGACTACGACCGGTGCATCCGCCGGCTGCTGCTGGGGGTAACGCTGTGTATTGCGGTTGCCACCGCCATGGTAGGCCCCATCTCCTTCCTGGGCCTCATCATTGCCAACCTGTCCCGCCAGCTGCTGAAAACCTACCGCCACAGCCAGCTGGTGCTGGGCTCCGCTCTGTTCGGTATGCTGGTGCTGGTGGGCGGGCAGCTCATTGTAGAACATGTCTATACCTATGCCGTCCCCGTCAGCGTCTTTATTACCGTAGGCGGCGGCCTGTATTTCCTCTATCTCCTCTTGACCAGAAAGAAGGTTTGATTTGTGCGCATCCATGAATTAACCAAGCAGTATGACGGTAAAACCGTGGTAGACGCCGTCTCCTTTTCCATTCCCAAGGGAAAGGTCATCTCCCTCATCGGTCCCAACGGGGCGGGCAAATCCACCGTCATGGGCATGATTTCCCGGCTCATTGCCCACGACAGCGGCCTGGTGGAGTTTGAGGGTAAGGATATCGGCAAATGGAAGAGCAAGGAGCTGTCCAAGCGCCTGGCCATCCTTACCCAGAGCAACAACATCCAGATGAAGCTGACGGTCAGAGAGCTGGTAAGCTTTGGCCGCTTCCCCTACTCAGGCAACCGCATCACCCCGGAGGATTCGGCCATCATTGACCGGGCCATCGCTTACATGGAGCTGGAGGCATTTCAGGACCGGTTTATTGACGAGCTGTCCGGAGGACAGCGCCAGCGGGCCATGATCGCCATGGTGATTGCCCAGGACACCGAATATGTCCTGCTGGACGAGCCAACCAACAATCTGGACATCTACCATGCCACCAATATGATGAAAATTGTCCGCCGCCTCTGCGATGAGCTGGGAAAGACGGTGATTCTGGTCCTCCATGAAATCAACTATGCCGCCTTCTACTCCGACTACATCTGTGCGTTCAAAAACGGTTCTGTTGCCAAATTCGGCACTGTGGAGGAGGTCATCACCAAAGAAAACCTGTCGGATATCTATCAGGTGGACTTTGAAATTCTCAACATTGCCGGCAAACCCCTTTCCATTTACTATTAACCCAATTTTTCGGTACTTTTTGAGAAAAGGAGCAAATACAATGAAAAAGACTCTCCCTGTTGTCCTGGCCGCCGCTCTGTCCATCAGCCTGGCAGGCTGTGGCGGAGGCACCACCTCTGCCGGCCAGGCCGGCAGCCCTGCCCCTCTGTCCAGCGCCGTCCAGAACGAAGCCCCTGCTTCTGTGACCATTACCAGCCTGAATGGCAGCAAGGAAACCATCGAACTGGAGGTACCCTACAATCCCCAGCGCATTGCCGTTCTGGACATGGCTTCGCTGGACATCCTGGATGCCCTGGGCATGGGAGATCGGGTGGTAGGCACCGCTGACACCAGCCTGGACTACCTGCAAAGCTACCTCAACGACCAGGTAGACAACCTGGGTACCATCAAAGAGGCCGATCTGGAGGCTGTTATGGCCGCCGAACCGGATGTGATTTTTATCGGCGGACGGCTGGCCACCTCCTACGACGCCCTCAGTGAGATTGCCCCGGTGGTCTATCTGGCCACCGATACCAAGATTGGGGTGGTGGAGAGCGTTGAAAAAAATGCCGCTACCATTGCTTCCCTGTTCGGCCTGGAGGACAAGGTCGATGAGTTGATGGGGAATTTTGATGCCCGTATTGCCGCACTGCAGGAGGTTTCCAACGGTAAAACCGCCATTGTTGGGCTTGTTACCAGCGGCAGCTATAACGTACTGGGCAATGACGGCCGCTGCTCCATGATCGGCCGGGAAATTGGCTTTGAAAATATTGGCGTGGACGCCAACCTGGACACCTCCACCCACGGCAACGAGGCCTCCTTTGAGTTCATCGTGGACAAAGCCCCCGACTATATCTTTGTTATGGACCGGGATGCCGCCATTGCCACCGAGGGCGCCAAGCTGGCCCAGGAGGTGATGGAAAATGAGCTGGTAATGGGTACCTCCGCCTACCAGAACGGCAATGTGGTCTATCTGGCCCATCCTGCCGTGTGGTATACCGCTGAGGGCGGTATCACCGCTCTGGACCTGATGCTGCAGGATCTGGAGAGCGAACTGCTGGACTGAGATACAAAAAGGACGTGCTGCTTTGGCAGCACGTCCTTTTGCTTACGGTTACTGATGGATGGCAGTACCGGTCTTGCCGGCAACGCCGTCCTTGGCCTTCTCCAGCAGGGTGATGAGGGCGGAGCGGCCGGGCGCACTCTCGGCAAACTCCACAGCGGCCTGCACCTTGGGCAGCATGGAGCCGGGGGCAAAATGGCCCTCGCCGATGTACTTGCGGGCCTCGTCAGGGGTGAGGGAGTCCAGCCACTTCTCATCGGGCTTGCCGAAGTTGATGGCCACCTTCTCCACAGCGGTGAGGATGATGAGGGTATCGGCCTCCACCTGCTGGGCCAGCACGCAGGAGGCAAAGTCCTTGTCAATGACGGCAGCGGCACCCTTCAGGTGATGCCCCTCGGTCTTGTAGACGGGAATACCGCCGCCGCCGCAGGCCACCACCACCAGACCGGCTTCCACCATGTCCCGGATGGACTGGATCTCAATGATGGACTGGGGCTTGGGAGAGGCCACCACACGGCGATAGCCGCGGCCGGCGTCCTCGATGACATTGTAGCCACGCTCGGCCACCATCTTGTCGGCCTCTTCCTTGGTCATGAAAGCGCCGATGGGCTTGGTGGGGTTCTGGAAGGCCTTGTCCTCGGGGTCCACTTCCACCTGGGTGAGTACAGTGGCAACGCCCTTGTTGATGCCCCGGTCCAGCAGCTCTTCCCGCAGGGCGTTCTGCAGGTCATAGCCGATGTAGCCCTGGCTCATGGCCACGCACACGGACAGGGGACAGGGGATGTACTTCTCCGGATCGGAGCGGGTCAGCTCGGCCATGGCCTTCTGGATCATGCCCACCTGGGGGCCGTTGCCGTGGGCCACAATGACCTCATGGCCCTCCTGAATCAGGTCCACAATGGCCTTGGCGGTCTGCTTGACAGCAATCATCTGCTCGGGGAGATTGTTGCCCAGGGCGTTGCCGCCCAGAGCGATTACGATACGCTTGCCCATGTTAAAACACCTCAATTTAGTCATATGTCAGGCGCATACTACGCCATGTATTCTGCCGTTGAAATAGTAGGGGCCCGTCCGCACAGATACAGGCAGGTTGACCTATGCGGACGGGCCTCAGGAAGGTAGGGAAGGTAAAATGGAAGTCTAATCAGACCTGGAAACGCACGAAGCGGTTCTTACTTCTGGAACCAACGAGCGATGCCCCGCTCCTCCAGAGCCTTCAGAGTGGCCTGGGGATCCTTGCACTTGGCCAGGAAGATCATAGCGGCAATGATGTAGGGCTTGTAGGAAGCCTCCTTGTACAGAGGATCACGATAGCGATCGAACACGGTGGCCTCAACCTCACCGTCCTTGCAGGAGACGTCGTTGATGTCGGCGGGCAGGCAGTGCATGTACAGAGCCTTGCCGTCCCGGGTGGTCTTCATCATCTCCTCGGTGCAGCACCAATCCTTGTGGTTGGCGTTCTGAGCCAGCAGCTCCTTCTCCAGAGCCTTGATGCCGTCGGTGTCGCCCTC
>CALWOK010000104.1 GCA_944383125.1 uncultured Flavonifractor sp. | reverse complement strand
TGCCGTTGCCCAGGGTACCTTCTTCATTATAGCCCCAGGTCCACACAGAGCCGTCGGTCTTGAGGAGGACCATAAAGGAGTTGCCGCAGGCCACATAGGCGGCGCCGCTGTCCAGAATCTTGCGGGGGACATTCTGGTAGGGGTAGCTGGCGCTGCCCTGGTTGCCCCCCTCAAAGCCCAGCTGGCCGTTGTAGTTGGAGCCCCAGGTCCACAGGGAGCCGTCGGTCTGGATGGCGGCGGCGCTCTGGCCGCCGCAGCTCACCATCAGCACATCGTCCATAATCTTCTGGGGGACCGGGTTGGTCTCAGAGGTTTCCCCTGTTCCGTTGCCCAGCACGCCGTTGTACTCGTATCCCCACATCCAGAGGGAGCCGTCGGTCTTGACCACGCCGGTAAAATTGGAGCCGCAGCTCACCTGGGCCACATGGTCCATCACCTTGCGGGGAACGGTCTGGTAGGTTCCGTCGGCGGAGTTGGCCCCGGTAAAGCCCAGCAGGCCCAGGCCGTTGGCGCCCCACATCCAGAGGGAACCGTCCGTCTTGATGGCGGCGGTCTGGCTGCCTCCGAAGGAGACCGTCACCACATCGTCCATCACCTTTTTAAAAGTGTCCTGGGTGCCGGCCTTTCTGGGGGAGCCGCCAATGACGGAGATGGTGGTGCTGCCATTGGTCTCTTCATATCCCAGCTGGTAATCATCGTTGAGCCCGCAGGTGAAGAGCTCGCCTTCTTCGTTGATGTAAGCACTCACCTGGGAGCCCGCCGCCAGTGTGGGGTGGAGGGCTGCCTGGTCTGTGGTCAGGGCGCCTGCCGGAAGGGCAAGGCCCAGCACCAGGAGGAGTGCCAACAGGGATGACAGGACTCGTTTTCTCATTTCCTCTGCTCCTTTCTGTATGCGCCGGGGTGTCCCGGCTTTCCCCTATATCTTACTCCATTCCTTTTCGTTGCGCAAGCCATCCGCCCGGCCCATCAAAAAAAGACCGCCCGGGCGATCTGCCCGGACGGTCCAAAGAGGGGGAAGAAGGGAAAGAAAGGAACGCAGTTCAGCAGCTGGCGCCGCCGATAACGGTTTTGTTCATAATGGCCTGCTTGTCAATGGCGCCGTGGAGCAGCTTGTCCTCCACGTAGTCAAAGCCCAGCCGGGCAATGGTATCGGAGAACCGCTCGCCGGTCTGGCCCTCGTCCCGGAAGAAGAGGATGGCCTTTTCCACCAGGTCGATGACCTCCTGTTCGCTGGTAAAGATCCTGGACAGAGGCTGACCGGAGGCCACCTTTTTGCCCCAGCGGCCGCCGATGTATACCTTGTAGCCGTAAGTGCTCTGGGTGAAGGCACCGAAGGGACACTTCTCCAGGCAGCGGCCGCAGTGGTTGCAGGCTTCGGGGTCAATAACCGCCTTGCCGTCCTTCAGGGTGACAGCGTGGATGGGACAGGCCTTCTCAATCTGGCACACCTTGCAGCCTTTGCACTTGTTCAGGTCAGGCTCAGGCAGCCGCTGGCCGATGATGCCCAGGTCGTTCAGGTCGGGCTTGACGCAGTTGTTGGGACAGCCCCCCACCGCCAGCTTGAACTTGTGGGGGAGGGAGACGTCGTGGTAGCCCTGGTAGAACAGCTCATGGAGCTTTTCACTGAGGGAGAAGGTGTCGCACAGGCCGTACTGGCAGGTGGTACCCTTACAGGACACCACCGGGCGCACCTTGGAGCCGGTACCGCCCACCTCCAGCCCGGCGGTGCCCAGGAACTCAATGAGAGCGTCCACGTTATAGTAGGGGACGCCCTGGATTTCCATGGTGAGACGGGTGGTCATGGTGACCTCACCGGAGCCGAACTGCTGGGCGGCCTGGGCCACGGCGGCGTGCTCGGCGCTGGTCAGCTTGCCGTTGCGGGTGATGACCCGCACGTTGAAGCAGTCGGGGGTGCGCTTGTCCCACAGGCAGCCCAGGCCCTTGAGCCGCTTGACCTCCTCCGGGGGAAGGGCGGCCCCGGCAGGCAGGGTGACCTTGACCTGGTTGAAGGTCATGCCGCCCTCCAGTACCCGGGTGTTGGTGTAGCCGTAGTGTTTCAGGCGGTTTTGCAGAAAATAGCCCCGCTTGCCCCGGTTGCACACCAGCAGCAGCTTGGCGTCCTTGTCGATGCCCTCCAGGGGGCCGTTGACCTGGGCCAGATTGACCCACCTGGCGCCGGGAAGGGCGGGGGCGGGCTGTACGTCGATGACCTGGTAGTCCTTGGCCTCTCCGGCGGCGTACTGGGCGGGGGTAATGCTCTCCAGCTTGCCGGACAGCTTGTTCTCCAGCACATTGCAGGCCTGGACAAAGGGGTGGATGGCGGTGGAGAAGGGGGGAGCGTAGGCCAGATCCATGCCGTCATAGGCGTCAATGGTCAGCCCGGCATACAGGCCCACGGCGGCCACGTCCACCATCTTGTCCACAGCGCCGGCGCCCATGACCTGGAGGCCCAGCAGCTTGCGGGTGTTCTTGTCGGCCACCAGCTTGGTGAGGAAGTTGGAAGCGCCGGGGTAGTAGTGGGCCTTGTCGTCCGTGACGCATACCACGGTAATGGGGTCAAAGCCCTCTGCTCTGGCCTGGGCCTCGGTGAGGCCGGTGCGGCCTGCGTTGAACTGGGGCAGCAGCTTGACCACGCCGGTACCCAGGCAGCCGCCGTAGGGGGTGGGAGTGCCGGTAATGGTCTTTGCCAGCGCCCGGGCGGACAGGTTGGCGGTGGAACCCATCGCCGACCACTGGTTC
>CALWOK010000103.1 GCA_944383125.1 uncultured Flavonifractor sp. | reverse complement strand
AGGTGCTGGACCGGCTCATCGGCAATTTGCAGTCCTACCGGGAGGTACTGGCCTCCGGGGACCGGCAGGCGCTGGCGGAAAAGCTGGCCTTCTCCGCCGCCCGCAAGCGGCAGATGGACCTGCCCGGACCCGACCTGCTGGCCTGACAAAAATCCCCCCTTCTCCATTCCGGAAAAGGGGGGTATTTTTTGCACTGGGAGGGGTGCCTTTTCTGCACCAGGGGTGGGGCCTTTTTGCAACGGGAGGGGGGGCTTTTTTGCACCCCTAACCAACAGATATAACCAACAGAAGATCCACTCTCTTGAACCAGGGGGACGAGAAGAGCGGTTACTGATATTGGAACACGTTCATATCCTCCAGGGTAAGGTCCTGGGTATAGGGGTTGAGGAGGGTGTTGACGGTTTCCAGGGTTTCCTCGGGGTAGAGCTGGTAGCAGTACTTGCCCCAGCCGGGGTAATAGGTATTGCCGTTGCCGGTGAGGGTGGCGCTGGTCATGCCGGTTTCAAAGTGGAAGCCCAGGGCAGGCTGGGCGAACCACAGCATTTCCCCGAACTCCAGATTGGTGTTGACATACTCCAGGAAAATCTCCACATACCGGTTGAGCTTCTGGGGGTTGGACAGGGCTTTTTTCAGGATGGTGGCAATGAGCTGCTGCTGGGTACGGGTACGTCCGATGTCGGCATCGGGGTAGGTGTCATAGATGTTGTTGGGATAGGTTCCCTCCCCATCGGAGTTTTTCCGGCAGCGGGCCACGTTGAGCACATCCTGCCCGTCCAGATGCTGAAGGCCCGGCTCATAGTGGATGCTGAGGCCCTGAACAAAGTCGTCATAGGCCATGTGGACGGGTACGTCAAATTCAATGCCTCCCAGCTCGTCTACCAGTTCCCTGAAGCCGTCCATGTTCACTCCCACATAAAAGTCGATGGGGATGCCCAGCAAATCGGAGACGGTATCCCGGAGGGTTTCGATGCCCTTCTGATAAACCGCATTGAGCTTACCGCTTTTCACCAGGGTATCCCGAGGGATGGACACCATGCCCACGGTCTGGTTCACCGTGTCGTAGGTACATACAATCATGGTATCGGCGTTGCTGCCCACCTGGTCCTTGGCCACCAGCAGGAAGGTATAGGTATAGGGCTTGCGCTCCAGGGCAGAGCCGGGCTGGGCGCTCACGCCCGGCGGCGGCGGCGTGGGGGTGGGGACTGCGGCTATTTCCGGCTCCTTGGCCATCAGCTTGTAGGCGCAGAACAGCACCACCACACACACCGAAAGGGCCACCAGAACCCCATAGCACAGCCTTCCCAGCCGGTGCAAGGGGGAACTGCGACGGCGGCGGCATTTTTTCTTCACTCTCTGGGCCACGGAATGCGCCCCTTTCTTTTGTAGTTATGTCAACAAACAAATAGTATAGAGCACAACAGGCCCTCTGACAAGAGGGGGCAGGAAATTGTCAGAAAGTCGTTATGTGTGCAGAGGGAACACGGTGCCTCCCGTCAGCAGCTGTCCGGCCAGATCGGCCCGGTACCGGGAGTCCTCCGGGTTCAGGCTGCCCACCACCACCTTGCCCTCCCGGGCGGTGGCGTGGAGATAGGCCCCCCCGCCCAGGCAGAGGGCAACGTGGCCGGGGAAGTAGAGCAGATCGGCAGGCTTGCAGGTTTCGGGGGGAATGGGGCGGGCGGCATAGCCTTCCACCAGCTTGGCATCCCGGTAGAGGGTCACTCCTCCAAACATCCAGGCCATAAAGGTCAGGCCGGAGCAGTCGATGCCCAGAGGGGATTTTCCTCCCCAGCGGTACTGCACCCCCAGATAGCTTGCAGCCCGCTCCACCACCAAGGCCCGCAGTTCCTCTTCCGGGCATGTTAAGGGTTCATAGAGCCGTGGGGTAAGGTGTGCTGCCTTCAGATAGCCCTCTCTGCCGTCGGGGAGGCGCACCTGACACCACCCTTCCGGGCAATCCCCTTCTGTCCGGCAGACCATCCCCCCTCTGGGCAGGGTGGCCAGCACGGGGCATTCCACCTCCGGGCCGGTGAGCACGTCGGCAAAGGGGGCGGTAATCCACCCATTCCCCTCCCAGGTATCGGGAAGGGACAGCAGGTCTGTCTGCCTCATCCAGCCCTCATAGCCATAGTGGGTGCGCACCGGCACCCAGCCTTCCACAGGGCTTCCCAGGGAAGTCAGGGACCAGCCGTACAGCACCTCATCCACCCGTTGGCTGTCCGGGCCTGGTCTTTGGTACAGGGGGCAGACCATGCGTATGGCAATTTCCATATAAAATCCCTCGTCTTTCCAAGGACAACATGGTATAGTACGATTTATAGGACAGCTCCTGTTCTACAATAGAAAGATAGAGTGCAAGACAGGAGGGGATCGTATGGCCAAGCACGCCAATCAAAAATTAAAGCTGATGACCCTGTACCGGATTTTGCGGGATAACACGGACGAGAGCCATCCTCTGACGGTGTCTCAGC
Organism: uncultured Flavonifractor sp.; assembly: GCA_944383125.1. GTDB lineage: Bacteria > Bacillota > Clostridia > Oscillospirales > Oscillospiraceae > Flavonifractor. The sequence continues at coordinate 7,946 of CALWOK010000103.1, read as the reverse complement.
TGATTCAGCAGCTGGAAGCCAGAGAAATCCATGCCGAGCGCAAGAGCATTTATGCCGATATGGAGGCGCTGCAGCAGCTGGGGCTGGATGTGCAGAGCCGCAAGGGAAAAGCCCCCGGCTGGTTTCTGGGGGAGCGTTCCTTTCAGCTGGCAGAGCTGAAGCTGCTGGTGGATGCGGTGCAGTCGGCCCGGTTCATCACCCAGCGGAAGAGCCGCCAGCTCATCGGCAAACTGGAGGCCCAGACCAGCATCCATCAGGCCCGTCAGCTCCAGCGGCAGGTCTATGTGGGCCGCCGGGTGAAGACCATCAATGAGTGGGTCTATTACACGGTCGATCAGCTCCATGCAGCGCTTGCCAACGGCAAAGCGGTCACTTTCCGATACTTTGAGTACAACGTCCGCAAAGAAAAAGTGTACCGCCATGGGGGACAGCGGTACACCGTCTCACCGGCGGGTTTGATCTGGGACAATGAAAATTACTATCTGGTGGGCTACGATCACCGCTCGGGCGAAACGCGCCACTATCGGGTGGACAAAATGGACGATCTGGTGGTCACCTTCCTGCCCCGGAAGGGGATTCCGGAGGACTTTGACATGGCATCCTATGCGTCCAAACATTTTGGTATGTTTGCCGGCCGGGAGGGACAGGTCACGCTCCGGTGCAGCAATCAGCTGGTGGGGGTGATTCTGGACCGGTTTGGTCTGGACGCCATTCTGATTCCAGAGGACGCCTGTCATTTTACGGTGACCATTCCGGCGGTGGTCAGCCCTCAGTTTCTGGGGTGGCTGTTCGGCCTGGGGGATGGGGTGCAGCTGCTGCGGCCCCAGTGGGCGGTGGATATGCTGACCCAGCAGCTGATGGCCACCGCAGCGCTCTATGGAACCCGATTTACGCCCAGTCCTTCCACACCTCAGGGCAGTACCCCACAGTAGCCTGTCTGCCGTTGCGGACAATGGGGGTTTTCAGCAGTTTGGGGTTGTCCAGCAGCTTTTCCACCTTGTCGGCGTCGTAGGCCAGGTATTGCAGCAGCGGGGCGTCGGGGTGCTTCTGGTCAATGAGGTTCTCCAGTCCCACGGTGTTGAGGACGCTTTTCAGCTCCCCGGGGCTGATGCCGTATTTCACCAGGTCCACCGACTGGAAGCTGACCCGCCGCTCCTTGAAGTAGCGCTCGGCTTTTTTGGTATCAAAACACTTGCTTTTTCCAAAAATCTGAATATTCATGATGTTTCCTCTCCCACAAAGACAAATCGGGGGCCGTGGTAGCCCTCCCGTTCCACCTGCTCCGTCCACATGGCGGCCGGCCGGACCCAAATACCCTGTTGGCCGTAAAGGGCCTGATAGACCACCATAAGCTCCATGGTTTCGGAATGGCAGGCCAGGCAGAGCAGCCGGTACTCCTTTCCCTTGAAGTGCCGGTACCGGCCCGGGCGCAGCTGATTGGTTTCCATACGTTCCCCTCCTTTTTGCTGGGATTGTATCATATTTTTGTCCATACCGCAAACCGGCCGGCGGTTTGCCAGCCTTCGCCCCAAAATTATGGTATACTTTCCGTCCGGGCTGTGGTATACTAAAACAACATCATTTTAAAATGGCTTTATGTGCGATTGCGCACCTTTGATAAGGCAGGACAAGAAAACACAGAGCGCCGGGCGGTGCGTGGCCGTCCTCTTTTTCCGGCGCGGCAGGGCCGGAACGAGGGGGCGCCCACCGCTTTGTTGTTGTGCGCTCATCCGTGTTTCAAGTCCATCAATTCCAACGATTTTTGAAAAAGGAGTGTGCCAACAACTTTATGGCTGAAAAACTGAAAATTATCTCTCTGGGTGGTCTCAATGAGATTGGCAAGAATCTCACCGTCTATGAGTACGGCGGAGACATGATCCTGGTGGACGTAGGCATGGGCTTTCCCGATGACGACATGTACGGCATTGATGTGGTCATTCCCGATTTCACCTACCTCATCAAGAACAAGGACCGGATCCGGGGCATTTTCCTGACCCACGGGCATGAGGACCACATCGGCTCCCTCCCCTACCTTCTGCGGGATGTAAATGCCCCCATTTACGCCACCCGCATGACTGCCGGGCTGGTGAAGCTGAAGCTGGAGGAGCACCGGCTGCTGAACCGTGCCAAGCTCATCACCTGCGAGGCGGGAGAGAGCGTCAGGGCGGGCAAATTCTCGGTGGAGTTCATCCACGTGAACCACTCCATTGCCGACGCCTGCGGCTTTGCCATCCAGTGCGCTGTGGGCACCGTCATCCACACCGGCGACTTCAAGATTGACCCCACCCCCATTCAGGGGGGCATGATTGACCTGGGCCGTCTGGGGCAGCTGGGCAAGGAGGGGGTGCTGGCCCTGCTGGCCGACTCCACCAACGTGGAGCGCCCCGGCTTCAACAAGAGTGAGCGGTGCGTGGGGGATTCCTTTGACGCCCTGTTCCGTGGCTGTGAGCAGCGCATCATTGTGACCACCTTTGCCTCCAATGTGGACCGCATCCAGCAGATCATTGACGTGGCGGCCCGGTACGGCCGCAAGGTGGCTGTCACCGGCCGGTCTATGGAAAACGCCATGAAGGTATCCACCGAGCTGGGCTATATGAAGATTCCCGACGGGGTGCTGGTGGATCTGGCCCACATCAAGAGCCTGCCCAAGCACAAGATCTGCATCATCACCACCGGCAGCCAGGGGGAGACCATGTCCGCCCTCACCCGGATGGCCTTCAACACCCACCGGCAGGTGGACATCCAGGCGGGCGACCGGGTGATTCTGTCAGCCTCTGCCATTCCGGGCAATGAAAACGCCATTGGCAGCGTCATCAATGAGCTGTACCGGAAGGACGCCGAGGTGCTCAATGAGCGGGAGCGCTCCCTCCACGTGTCGGGCCACGCCTGCCAGGAGGAGCTGAAAATCATCCATGCCCTGGTGAAGCCCAAGTTCTTCATCCCCGTCCACGGCGAGCAGCGGATGCTGAAAATCCACGCAAAGCTGGCCCAGCAGATGGGCATGTCCCCCAAGAATATCATCATCAGCGACATTGGCAAGGTCATTGAGCTGACCCCCAACTCGGCCCGCATCAACGGCACCGTTCCCGCCGGCCGGGTCTTTGTGGACGGCTACGGCGTGGGTGACGTGGGCAGCGTGGTGCTGCGGGACCGCAAGCATCTGGCGGAGGACGGCATGATTGTGGTGGTGGCCTCCATGTCCAGCGACACCGGGGAGCTGGTGTCCGGCCCCGACATCATCACCCGCGGCTTTGTCTATGTGAAGGAATCCGAGGGGTTGATGGAGGAGCTGCGCCGGGTGGCGATCAACGCCCTGGAGAACTGCCAGCGGGAGTTTATCACCGACTGGGCCGCCATCAAGTCGGAAATCAAAAATGCCATGTCCAATTTCCTCTACAAAAAGACCAAGCGCAATCCCATGATTCTCCCGGTCATCATGGAGGTATAACAACCAACAGCGCCTGCCGCACATGCGGCAGGCGCTGTTTCATGCTTCCGGAATCAGGCAGCACTCCTTGCGGTCAATGTAATGGGCATCGGCCCGCAGGGTGAGAACTCCTTCTGCCGGTTCTGGCAGGTAAAACCGGATTCCGGTGACGGTTGTATCGGCTGCCTGGTTGCCGGGGAGGGGCGGCAGGGTGAGCAGGCGCATCCCCAGACAGTTCTCCCCCTCCAGCAGTTCCACCGCCACCGCCAGCCTCCGCTGGGGCAGCACCTGGGTCAGCTGAAGGGATGCCTCAATCACCTGCCCGCACTCCGGGCACATCCGGCCCAGATCACAGAACACCATACCGCCTTCCGGTCTGATGCTGCGTTCCACCATGGAACACACCCCCTACAAAGCTCATACGGCGGACCTATTTCTGCCGTATGTATTGCAGAGCCTTGTACGGGCCGCTTCATTCTATGCTCAGCGGACCTGACCGGTGCCGTAGATGATGAACTTACTGGAGGTCAGCTCTTCCAGGCCCATGGGACCCCGGGCGTGCATTTTCTGGGTAGAGATGCCGATCTCCGCCCCCAGGCCAAACTCGTTGCCGTCGGTAAACCGGGTGGAGGCGTTGACGTACACCGCCGCAGCGTCCACCTGATCCAAAAACTGCTGGGCGGCAAAATAATTGCTGGTGACAATGGCCTCGGAGTGGCCGCTGCCGTGGGTGTTGATGAAGTCCACCGCCTCTTCCAGGCCGTCCACCACCTTTACCGCCAGGATATAGTCCCCGAACTCGGTATCCCAATCGGTTTCCTGGGCAGGCTTGGCTGCCTCCCCCAGAATGGCGCAGGTTTCCGGGCAGCCCCGCAGCTCCACCTCTTTGGTGCGGAGCTGCTCCCAGGCTTTGGGCAGAAAGGTCTGAGCCACCGCCCGGTCCACCAGCAGACACTCGGCGGCGTTGCACACCGAGGGACGGGAGGTTTTGGCATTGAAGATGATATTGGCCCCCATGTCCAGGTCGGCATCCTGGTGGACGTACACATGGCACACCCCCACCCCGGTTTCAATCACTGGCACCCGGGCGTTTTCCACCACGCTTTTGATGAGCCCGGCCCCTCCTCTGGGGATGAGCACATCCAGGTATTCCGTCAGATTCATCAGCTCGGTAGCGCTCTGACGGGTGGTATCGGTCACCAGGGCCACACAGTCCCGGGGCAGTCCGGCGGACTCCAGGGCGTCCCGCATAATGGCCACGAAAGCCTGATTGGAGTGGAATGCCTCTTTGCCGCCCCGGAGAATGACGGCGTTGCCCGACTTCAAGCAGAGGGCGGCGGCGTCCACCGTCACATTGGGCCGGGCCTCGTAGATAATGCCGATAACCCCCAGGGGTACCCGCCGCTTGCCAATGACCAGCCCGTTGGGCCGGGCAGACATCTTTGTGACCGCTCCGATGGGGTCCGGGAGGGCGGCCACCTGCCGCACCCCGTCCACCACTCCGGCAATCCGTTTTGCGTCCAGGGCCAGCCGGTCCTGAAGGGCGGGGCGCATATTGGCAGCTCTGGCCGCCTCCATATCGGCTTGATTGGCGGACAAAATTTCCTCTTGTCTGGCCTCAATGGCCTGGGCAATGGCCTCCAGAGCCGCATTTTTTTGGGCGGTACCGGCAATGGCCAGCACCCGTCCGGCGTTCCGGGCGGCCAGGCCCTGCAATTCCAGCTGAGTCATGGTTGTCACTCCTTTTGTGATAGCACAGAGAACCGGGTTCCCACGTTGGCTCCTTCCACAATATCATACAGGCTCTCCATGTTGCTGCCGTTGGCAATGACCATATCAATTCCCGCATCCAGGCAGAGCTGGGCGGCATTGAGTTTGGTTGCCATGCCGCCGGTCCCCCGCCAGGTGCCTGCTCCCCCTGCCATGGCCCGCAGTTCGGGGGTAATGGCGGTCACATGGTGAATCAGATTGGCCTCCGGGTTGCTCCGGGGGTCGGCGTCATACAACCCGTCAATGTCGCTGAAAAGCACCAGCAGATCGGCCTCACACAGCCGGGCCACAATGGCGGACAGGGTATCGTTGTCGCCCAGCACCTTGCAGTGGCCCGTCTCAATTTCCGCCGAGGACACCGAGTCATTTTCATTGACCACCGGAATGACCCCCAGCTCCAGCAGGGCCTCAAAGGTATTGTGCAGGTGCTGGGAGCGGATGGGGGCGTCCACGTCCTCCCCGGTGAGAAGAATCTGGGCCACGGTGCGGTTGTACTCGCTGAAGAGCTTGTCATAGATGTGCATCATCATGCACTGGCCCACTGCGGCGGTGGCCTGCTTCATCCGCAGCTGGGTGGGCCGCTCCTCCAGGCGGAGCTTTTTGGTGCCGATGCCGATGGCGCCGGAGGACACCAGCACCACCTGATAGCCCATGCCCTCCAGGTCGGAGAGCACCCGGGCCAGGCGCTCCATATTCTGTAAATTCAGGCTGCCGGTATCTCTGGTCAAGGTGGAAGTACCCACCTTGACCACCAGCCGGCGGACCTTTCTGTCAGTCTGCAACGGTATGTTCCTCCTTACTGAACCATGCTGTCAGGAGCATCATACCACAGTTTCCTACCACAGTAAAGTAAAAAAGACCGGGATTCCTCAAAGAAAACTGTTCGTTTTACTGCTTTTTCACGCTTTTACAGTTGAAATCTACGGGATTTTGGAGTACAATAGCCTGCGCTGAAGAGTGAAGGAGGCGCAAAGAGGAGCAAATATGCTGAACATCGTACTGTTTGAACCGGAGATTCCGCAAAATACGGGCAATATTGCCCGCACCTGTGCAGTCACCGGCAGCCGGCTTCATCTGATCAAGCCCCTGGGGTTTGACATCAGTGAGAAGGCGGTGCGGCGGGCCGGACTGGACTACTGGCACCTGGTGGACCTCCATGTCTATGAAAATCTGGAGGATTTTTTCTCCACCACCGGAGCCCAGGACATCTGGCTGGCCACCACCAAGGCCCCCCGGGCCTATACTCAGGCGACCTTCCGGGATGAATGTTATCTCATCTTCGGCAAGGAGACGGCCGGGCTGCCGGAGGCATTCCGTCAGGCCCACCGGGAGCGATGTATCCGCATTCCCATCCGGGCGGAGGCCCGGTGCCTCAATCTGTCCAACTCGGCGGCGATCCTGGCGTACGAAGCCCTGCGGCAACTGGATTTCCCCGGTCTCACCGGGGAAGGCGAGATGAAAGGAGCTAGTATAGTATGAACTACAACAAGAAGACCGTGAAAGACATCGATGTAGCCGGCAAGAAGGTCCTGCTGCGCTGCGACTTCAATGTACCCATGGCCAAGGACGGCAGCGGCGTCATCACCGACGACAAGCGTATCCGGGCCGCCCTTCCCACCATCCAGTACCTGCTGGAGCAGAATGCCGCCGTCATCGCCTGCTCCCACATGGGCAAGCCTGTGGCCACCTTTGACTCCTACGTAAAGAAGCAGGCTGAGAAGGGCAAGGACCCCGCCTCCATCACCGAGGAGAGCTGGAAGAAGTCCCTGGCTCAGCTGTCCCTGGCTCCTGTGGCCAAGCGCCTGAGCGAGCTGCTGGGCAAGGATGTGATCATGGCTTCCGATGTGGTAGGCGAGGATGCCAAGGCCAAGGCCGCCGCCCTCCAGCCCGGCCAGATCCTGCTGCTGGAGAATACCCGCTTTGAGAAGGGCGAAACCAAGAACGACCCCGCTCTGGCCAAGGCCATGGCTGACATGGCTGAGGTGTATGTATCCGACGCCTTCGGCGCTGTCCACCGTGCTCACGCCTCCACTGCCGGTGTGGCTGCCTACCTGCCCGCCGTGTCCGGTTTCCTGATTCAGAAGGAGCTGGAGATCATTGGCGGCGCTCTGGCCAATCCCAAGCGTCCTCTGGTGGCCATCCTGGGCGGCTCCAAGGTGTCCTCCAAGATCGGCGTCATCAACAACCTGCTTGAAATTGCCGACACCATCATCATCGGCGGCGGCATGACCTATACCTTCCTAAAGGCCCAGGGCGGTTCCATCGGCAAGTCCCTGCTGGAGGAGGACTGGCTGGACTACTGCAACGACATGATGAAGAAGGCCAAGGAGAAGGGCGTCAAGCTGCTGCTGCCTGAGGACACCATCTGCGCCAAGGAGTTCTCCGCCGACGCCGAGCCCATTCTGGTGGACAGCATGAACATCCCCGAGGACTGCCTGGGCATGGACATCGGTCCCAAGGCCATTGCCGCTTATGCCGATGCCGTCAAGGACGCAGGCACCGTGATCTGGAACGGCCCCATGGGCGTGTTTGAGTTTGCCGCCTTTGCCAAGGGTACCCAGGCTGTGGCCGAGGCTCTGAGCAACAGCAGCGCCATCACCATCATCGGCGGCGGCGACTCCGCTGCCGCGGTGCAGCAGCTGGGCTATGCCGACAAGATGACCCACATCTCCACCGGCGGCGGCGCTTCCCTGGAGTTCATGGAGGGCAAGGAGCTGCCCGGCGTTGCCTGCCTGCTGGACGCCTGATC
>CALWOK010000102.1 GCA_944383125.1 uncultured Flavonifractor sp. | reverse complement strand
GATATGCTCCTTTACAGTTCGCCCACTGCGCTCTCCTGCCGGGAGACGGTAATCTCCAGATTGCCGTTGCGGCAGCGCAGCTTGTCAATCAATTCCTTTTCCCGTCCCACATCCCGCAGGGTCAGGTTGTAGGTCAGCCGGAACAGGCTGCCCATGTTGGTGGTTTTCACCTGGGTCAGCTCACAGGCGGAGGTATACTCCTCCAGCAGTTCCTCAAACACCCCGGTGTAATCCAGATCCTCCGGAATGGTAATATGGAGGGTTTTGTACAGGGCGGCCCTTTTGCCTGCCCCGAAGTCCACCCGGCTGTACACCATCATGGCCGCCCCCAGGACAACGGCAAAGAGGAACGCATAGGCAAGATAACCCATGCCGATGATCAGCCCGGTTCCCATGGCCAGAAAAATAGCGCCGATTTCTCTGGCGGAACCGGGTACCGAGCGGAACCGTACCAGACTGAAGGCACCCGCTACGGCCACACCGGCCCCCACATTGCCGTTGACCATCATAATGACCACGCATACCGCCGCCGGCAGCAGGGCCATGGTGGCTACAAAGCTCCTGGTATACCGGGTGCGGTACATGTAACAGGCCGCCAGCAGCAATCCGGCTGCCAGAGCGCTGACCACACACAGCAAAAACTGGGGTACCGCAATGACGGTGGTCATATCGGTATCAAACAGTCCCCGGAACAGCTGATCAAGCATAGCGCAGCCCTCCCTTGGTATGGGCGGCCATCATATCCTGATAAGCCGCTCCGTATTTGGAGAAGGACGTTTTGTAAATGGCGCATCGGTTGAGTACATGGCTCATCCACAGCGGGAGGCCCCCGGCGGTTTTCAGTTCCATCAGGGTGTATCCCGGCTTCAGCAGGGGCGTGCCGTACACCCCGCTGCCCAGGGAAAGGTCCCGCTGCCGGTAGAGAATTTCCTCGTCAAAGGTGACCCGGAATTCCCCGGCAAACCTGTCATAATAGGCTTCCCGCTCGTAGGAGAGAAAGACCACCGGTCTGAGATTGCCGTAGTAGGCCCGGAAATACTGGATTTCCTCCCCAATCTGGGACTGGATGGGCAGGGGAGTATCCTGGGCAAAGCTGTCCATCACCTGGGCCTGGGGCAGCACCAGCCGCCGTTTGTACACCACCGACTGGTATTTCTTTTTCAGCTCCACGAAAACCGGGTCCTCTGCCCCCACCTGCTGATAGCTGCGGATACGCAGCTTTTCCTTGTAGGCAGGCCGCTCCAGCGAGCGGCGGATCAGCCGGTAGTTGTCGGTATCCAGGTACAGGTTGCGGATGGTGGTGCGCCCGAACTGGTCCAAGGCCATATGGGGGGCCATCGCCTCCAGCACCTGCTGTTTCTGCCGGCGGGTCAGGCAATATTTCAGCTCATAGCGTTGGAAGGTAGTCTGAACTGCCATGGATTGTGTCTCCTTTATGTTTGGGATGGGTCAGAGTATACGCCCCCTTCCTTAATCCAACTTTAATCCAGAGCTTAAATCAACCTAAATTTCCCCTGCACAGAAAAACACGCATCGGAGCCTGGCTCCGATGCGTGTTCAGGCGGGAAAACATGCGGTGATCCGCAAAGTCTGCCCCTCATCCTTGTCGGCGGTCAGCTTCCCCCGATGGGCGTTGACAATGGCGGCGGCAATGGACAGGCCCAGGCCATACCCCTCTGTCCGGGTACTGCGGGAGGGATCTCCCCGATAAAAGCGGTCAAAGAGCTGCCCGGTCTGAAGCTCAGCCCCCTCTGCCACCGGGTTGGATACCGACAGACAGAGCACATTGCGCCGCTTCTCCAGGGTACAGGCAATGACGCTGCCGGCCGGGGCGTACTTCACCCCGTTGTCCAGCAGGATGGACACCAGCTTCCGCAGGGCGTTCTCATCCCCCACCATGGACAGCATGGGCTGAATGTGTACCTCCAGGGTTTTTTCTCTGGTCTGGGCCACCGCCTGAAAGGGTACGGCGGTTTCCTCCACCACATCGGACAGGGGAAATTCTACCTGCTGCTGGAGGGCCTGCTGCTCCTCCATCCGGGCCAGCAGAATCAGGTCGTGGGTCAGGTCGGACAGGCGCTTGGTCTGGGTTTGAATATCCCGCAGCCACTCGTTTTCCCCCCAATCCAGCTCCAGAATTTCGGTGTCCGCCTGGATGATGGTAAGGGGGGTTTTCAGCTCATGGCCGGCGTCGGTGATAAACCGTTTCTGCTTCTCGTAGTTTTCCAGAAAGGGCTGGACCATCCGTCCTGACAGCACCAGCAGCAGCAGCAGCACCAGCAGTGCTCCCGCCGCAGAGACCCCGATGCAGATCAGCAGCAGAGAGCGGAAGCTGTCCAGGCTCCGGCTGCAATCCAGAAAGAGCACCATATTGCCCTCCCCGGAGGGGTGGACCAAAAAGCGGTAGTCCTCCAGAAATCCCTGACTGTTCCCCCGCTGCCAGACCTGCTGGGCATATTGGATGGCGGTTGTACTGTCCACGGCAGCTATTTTGCCCGTATTGACCGACTCCACCGCTCCCGCTCCGTCCAGTATCACAAAAAAATAGCGGGTTTCATAGGGCATCTCAGGGGACATGGGGGGATGTTCCATGAGAAATGGCTCCGGCCTGGGGCCGTCCCGGTCTGTTTTGGGAAAAAAACCACCGTTGGCCGCCAACAGATGCAGGGTGCTGTCTGCGTCTCCCACCAGCTTCTGATAATTTAACACACTCACCGCCGTCATGATGACAAAGAGCACCACCAGCAGGGAGGCCATGGCGGCAATGATGAGTTTCCTGCGCAGCTTTTTGATCATGGCGCTTCCTCCAGGGCATATCCGGCATTGCGGGTGGCCTTGATGAGGAGATTGGCCTGCAAGGCAGCCAGCTTTTTCCGCAGATAGGAGATATACACCCATACCACGTTCAGCTCGGCCTCGCTGTCATACCCCCAGATTTTTTCCAAAAACCGCTCGGTCGGAATGAGGACCCCTGGGTTGCTCATCAGCAGCTCCAGCATTTGAAACTCCCGGTTGGCCAGGCGGAAGCTGCCGTAGGGCGTGGACAGGGTAAAGGCCGCCCGGTCCAGGGTGACATTGCCCATATGGAGACGGCTGTCGGTCTGGGCGGTCAGCACCCGGGTCATGGCCCGCACCCGGGCCAGCAGCTCCCGCATGTGGCAGGGCTTGGTGAGGTAGTCATTGGCCCCGGCATCCAGCCCCGACACCTTGTCGTCCACCTCTCCCTTTGCGGTCAGCAGCAGCACCGGAATGGGATTGCCCGCCGCCCGGATGGTTTTCAGCACCGTCATACCGTCCACCTTGGGCATCATAATGTCCAGAATCACGCCGTCATAGTTGTCCGCCTCCAGATAATCCAGGGCAGCCTGTCCGTCGTACACGGCATCTACCGAGTAATTGTTGCGCTCCAGAATGGTGACAAGGGCTCTGGAAAGGGCCTGTTCATCCTCCGCCAGCAGCAGCCGCATATGGCTCACCTCTCTTTGGTATCATAATACCATCATACCACTTCTACTTTAATTTTGCTTAAAAACCCTGATGCTACAGCATCTCAATCCGGGTACACAGCCGCTCCAGCAGGGCGGCGTTGTGGCTGACGATGAGCAGCCCCAGTTGGTGCTCCTCTGCCCATTGGAGCAAAAACTGCCAGATCTGGGCCTGGGTGATGAGATCCAGCATGGCCGTGCTCTCGTCACACAGCAGATAGCGCACCCCGGGACGCAGCGCCCGGGCAATGCAAAACCGCTGCAGCCCTCCCCCGGACGGCTCGGCGGGGTAGCGGTTGAGCCAGGCCGGCTGTATGTGAAGAGCCTCCAGCAGCCCCTCTGCCACCTGTCCCCCCTCCCGCAGGGTATCTCCCAGCTTCATCAGAGGGTCTACCGCCGTCTCCGGATGCTGCCACAGCATCTGGACGGGACACAGCCCCCGGTATGCCTGCAAAGGCCGGCCGTCCAACAGCACCTCTCCCCTGCGGGGCCTTTCATAGCCTGACAGGAGTTTGCACAGGGTGGTCTTGCCCTGGCCGCTGGGGCCAGCCAGTCCCACCCGCTCTCCAGGCGCTACCGTCAGGCTCACCCCCTCCAGCACCTTCCCCTTCCGGCGGTAGCCAAAGGACAGATGTTTTCCCTCCAGACTCATACCGTCTCTCCTTCCGGGTGCAGGCAGCGTACCCTGCCCCCATTCCACTCCATATAAGGCACCTTGCCCAGACACTCCGGCCCCTGCCTGGGGCAGCGGGGGGCGAAGGGACACCCCTCCCCCACTTCTCCCGGCCCCGGCTGGGTCCCTGGAATGGGGGTAAAGCCGTTTTGGGGCAAGGCATTCCACAAGGCCCTGGTATAGGGGTGGCGAAGCCGTCCCTCTGCAAAGTCGGAGGCCTCCGCCTCCTCCACCGTCTCCCCGGCGTAAAACACCGCCACCCGGTGGGCAATGGTGAGGGCCAGCTCCAGATCATGGGTAATGAGGAGCACCCCGGCGCCCCCCTCTGCCAGCTCCCGGAAATGGCCCAGCACCCGCCGGGCAGAGCGGGCGTCCAGACCGGGGGTAGGCTCATCAGCAATGACCAGCCGGGGCTGCTCCATGGCTGCTGTGGCAATGAGCACCCGCCGGGCCATTCCTCCCGACAGCTCAAAGGGGTAAAGCCCTTCCACTTCCTCTCCCAATCCATAGCGGGCCAGGGCAGTCCGGCTGCGCTTTCTGTGGGTCCCGTCCCGGCTGCCCTTCCACAGCTGAGGGCCTACCTGCATCAGGGGGTCCAGATAGGTGACTCCCTGGGGTACCAGAACCATTTCCTTCCCCCGAACCTGCTCCATCCGCTCCTGGGTCAGCGGCTGGCCCAGGAAAAACAGTTCCCCCGCCCGGTGGCTGTTATAGGGCAGGATACCTAAAATCCCGTGGGCCAGCAAGCTCTTGCCCGAACCGCTGGAGCCAACCACCGCCACCACCTGCCCCGGCGCTACCGTCAGGGACAGGCTGCGGATCACCGGCAGTTCTGTCTGCATGGTCCCCCGGCTGTACTGGGTAAAGGAGATGGACAGCTCCTTTACCTCCAGAATGGGTTCCATATCCTTCCCTCCCTACTGATGGACGCTGGCCGGATGCCACATCCGGCGCAGCTGCTCCCCGATGGCGGCAAAGAGGAGCACCACACCCACCAGGCTCAGGCCGGGAAAAACCGCCAGCCACCACTTGCCGGTGGTGAGATACTTCATGCTTTCCGATAAAATTACGCCGATGGCGGGCTGCTCGGGGGACAGGCCGAAGCCCAGAAAGGTGATGCTGGCCTCATGGAGAATGGCGTGGGGAAACTGGAGCACCAGCCCCACAAAAAACTGGGGCAGCAGATGGGGCAGCAGGTGACGCCGGGCAATCCGCAAGCGGGATACCCCCAGCTTTTCCGCCGTTTGTACATACACCGCCCCTTTGAGCTGGAGCACCTCCCCCCGGATGACCCGGGCCAGAGAGGGCCAGTGGCTGAGGGCCACCCCCGCCACCACCCCGGCAAAGCCCTTGCCAAAGGCCAGGGAGAGGAGCATCACCAGCAGAATATGGGGAATGCCCATCACCAGGTCAATGCACCAGGACACCGCCCCGTCTGCCCATCCTCCCAGGGTGGCAGACAGGGTTCCCAGACACAGGGCAATGAGGGCGCTGACGGCAGCGGTAAGCAGACCGATCCGGATGCTGAGGGACAAGCCCGTCAGGGTACGGGCCAGCATGTCCCGGCCCATCCAGTCGGTGCCAAAGAGAAAGGCAGGGCTGGGGGCCAGGTTTTTCCGGGTAAAGTCGGTGGCTGCAGCCTGGTCCGCCGCCAGTGCCCCTGCTGCCGCCACACCGCACAGTACCAGAAGGGCGGCAGCCAGCAGTATGACGGCACGTTTGCGCCCGTTCCAGTGGTTCATCCTCTGGCCGCCCCCCTTCTGATCCTGGGGTCCACCACACCGTACAGCAAATCGGCGATAAAATTGCCTCCAAAGACGATGGCGGCGCTGACCACTGTAATGCCCAGCAGCAGGGGCAGGTCGCTTCCCAGCCCGGCGTTGACAGCAGCCTGCCCCAAACCGGGATAGGAAAACACCTGCTCCACCAGGACAGAGCCGCCGAAAATCTCACTGATGGAGGCAAATTGCAGGGTAATGGCAGGGAGAATCACATTGCGCAAACCGTGGCGCAGTACGATGGACCTGGCGGACTCCCCTCTGGCCCGGGCAAAGAGTACATAGTCGCTCTCCATAATGTCGGCCATTTTTTCCCGGGTATGCATGGCAATGCCGGCAACCCCGGTGAAACTCAACGTGAGGGCGGGCAAGATGGCATGGTACAGCCGGTGGGACAGGGTCACGCTGGCGGCGTCCATGCCAATGGGTACCGACAGACCGATGGGCAGCCACCCCAGCCACACCGCAAAGACCACCAGCAGCACCAGCCCCAGCCAGAAGGCAGGGGTACTGGACAGCAGCAGGCAGTAGCCCCGCACCGCCTTGTCCACCAGTTTGCCCCGGTTGGCCCCGGCCAGCACTCCCAAAGTCAGCCCCAAAACGCCCGACACTACCCAGGCAAAGGCCATCAGCCACAGGGAATTTTGCAGCCGCTGACCAATGACCTGGCCCACCGGCTGGCGGTAGAGCAGGGATGTCCCCATATCCCCCCGGATAAAGTCCCCCAGCCAGCCCAGATAGCGCTGGAGGGGCGGGTCATTGACCCCCCAGTAGTCCTCCAGCTGGTCCAGCTGCTCCTGGCTCATGGTACCCAGGGCCGCCTGGCCCACATTGGTCTGGAGGGGGTCCAGTGGGGAGGCACACATCAGCAGAAAGGCCGCCAGGCTGACCCCCAGCAGCAGCAGGGCCATCCGCAGCAATTTTTTGCTTGTGAAGATCAGGCGGTGCTTCAAGTTCATTCCTTCTTTCCCATGGGAAGATCAGTTCCAGCTCCACTGGTCCACGTTGTTCACCACCGACCAGCCGTGGCCGTGGGGGTGGATTTTCTGCTGGGCCACCTGGAGACCCTCCCGCACCCAATACAGGTGATCCACATTCACCAGCCACACCCAGGGAATGTCCCCGTTCTGGGTGACGCCGGTTTCGCCGTCCCATTGCGCCTTTTGCCACAGGAGGTAGGACTCCTCCAGGTCGGGACACTGGAGGGCCTCATCCATGTAGGCGTCCACCGCCGGGTTGGCATAGGGGGAGTACCGGGCGGAGCCGGTGTCCCCAATGGTGTGATAGAGGTTGTACAGCTCCATGGGGGTGTGGGCGCCCCAGCCCCAGATCAAAGGCTGGGTCAAGGCCCGGGCATAGGCGCTATCCCAGCCCACCCCCTCTATGGTGCAGGAAATCCCCAGCTCCCCCAGCTGATTGGCAAAATCGGCGCACAGGGCCTGCCGCACCGGGTCGCTGGTGGGATAGAGCAGGTTCAGCTCTGCCCGCACCCCATCCTTTTCCCGGATGCCGTCGGCCCCCATCACCCAGCCTGCCTCCTCCAGCAGAGCGGCAGCCTCCGCCGGGTCGTACTCCACCCGGGCGGTGGGATTGTACCAGGGCATTTGATCACACACGCTGTAGGCCGGGGTGCCGTAGCCGTTGAGGACATGGTCAATCATCTCCTGCCGGTCGATACCCACGTTGATGGCCCTCCGCACCAGCACATCCCCGGTCAGAGTACCCTCTGTCACCGGCAGATTGAAGCCTCGGTTGTCCACGCTGTCATAGGACTCCAGCACATACCCGGCGGGGTTTTGGTCGGAATAGGTGGCGGAGGTGTAGGCCAGATCCACCTGGCCCGCCTGCACCGCCAGAAAGGCCGCATCCTCCTCCATAAAGAGGATGGTCACTTGCTTCATCTGGGGGGCCTGTCCGTAGTAATCCGGGTTGGCCTCCAGAATGACCTGCTGGCCTCTGTCCCACTGCTTCAGCATATAGCGCCCCGAGCCAATGGGATGGGAGCCGTAAGTAGCCGGGTCGTAGGCGTGCTCCGGCACAATGCCCACAACGGCCATGGTATAGGGCCAGATGGAACAGGGGCGGGCCATATGAAAGGTCACGGTGGTGTCATCCATAGCCTGGGCATGGTCCAGCATGGTAAAGTCGTTGACCGAGCTGGATTTTTTGACGGTATTATAGGTAAAGGCCACGTCGGAGGCCGTCAGGGCTTCCCCGTCGGTAAAGCGCACATCGTCCCGGATGGTTACCGTCCAGGTCAATCCATCCTGGCTCACCTCCATCCGGGTGGCCAGGTCGTAGCCGATGGTCAGATCGGGATTGGTGACGGTTAAGGTGGACTGAATCAGCGGTTCGTGGACATGCTCTCCCGCTCCCCAGCCGTAGGCCGGATCAAAGCCCTCCTCCGGTTCTGAGGTAGGCCCCATGGCAACCACCACGCTCTCCTTGTTGACGGCGGTTTCCTCCGCCGGGGCAGGCCCGCCGCAGCCGGTCAGCAGGGCGGCACACAGGACACAGGGTAAAATCCGTTTCATAGCCCCTCCTTACAATCCCTTCAGGACAGCCTGATACACCGTCTGATAGGGCAGCCCATGCTTGTCCGCCAGCTCAGCCACCCCTTCATACTCCGGCTTGGCCTTGGCGATGCCAAAGCCCTCCCCTGTTTTGACAGGCACCGCCCCCCAGAGGGTATCCACCCTTTTGCTGCCGGGGTGGAGGAAATACTTTTCGCACCGCCTCACCCGCAGGCCCAGGGTGGTGGTGTGGCGCAGCACCGCCCGGGCCAGGTTCTGCTCCGTCCCGGGCTGGCACAGCACCGTCAGCACATGGCCGGGCCGTCCCTTCTTCATGGTGCCGGGGATGGTGTACACATCCAGCGCCCCCTCCTCCAGCAATTTCTGGGCGGCAAAGGCCAGGGCCTCCGGGGTCATGTCGTCCACATTGCACACCAGCTCTGCGATCTCCCCGTTGCCCTCTTCCCGGCTCTCTCCCCAGAAGGCCCGGACGCAGTTGGCCCGGTCAAACTGCCGGGTACCCACACCATAGCCCACGCCCTCCACCGCCATCAGGGGCATGGGGCCGTAGGCGTTTGCAAAGTGGGCCAGCAGAGCGGCACCGGTGGGGGTACACAACTCTCCCAGCACCTCCCCGCCGTAGGTGGGTACCCCCGTCAGAAGGGCGGCGGTAGCCGGGGCAGGTACCGGCATGATGCCGTGGGCGCATTTCACCGTACCGCTGCCCACATGGATGGGAGAGACAATAATGCGCTGGGGCTTCAGCAGGTACAGGGCATAGCACACCCCGGTCACGTCGGCCACCGCATCCAAGGCCCCCACCTCATGGTAGTGGACATCCCCCACCGGGCAGCCGTGGGCCTTGGCTTCTGCCTGGGCAATGGCGTCATACACCCCCTTGGCCTGGGTGCGCACCTCCTCCGGCAGCGGCAGATGGTCAATGAGATGGGCAATGTGTCCGGGGGTGGCGTGATGGTGGTGTTCATGGTTATGGTCGTGTTCATGGTGGTGTTCATGCTCATGGTCATGGTGGTGTTCGTGGTCATGGCCGTGTGCATGATGGTGGTCATGGCCGTGGTGCTGGTGATGCTCCTCCTCCGCTCCATGAACCGTCACCTTCATATGGGTGCCGGTAATGCCGCAGGTGGCTGCCCGCTGGGCCTCCAGACGGACGCCGGGCAGACCCAGATTGTTCATGGCAGACAGAAAGCCCTCCTTGTCCTCCAGCAGCTCGTACAGGGCGGACAGAAGCATATCCCCCGCCGCCCCCATATGGCATTCGATATAAAGTGTTTTCACTGCAATCCCTCCATTTGATTGATCCTGCTGGCCAGATATCCGGCCCCAAATCCATTGTCAATGTTGACCACGCTGCACCCGGAGGCGCAGGAGTTAAGCATGGCCAGCAGGGCGGACAGCCCGCCAAAGCTGGCCCCATAGCCCACGCTGGTGGGCACCGCCACCACCGGGCAGTCCACCAGCCCCCCGATGACCGAGGCCAGCGCCCCCTCCATCCCAGCTACAGCGATGACACACCGGGCGCTCATCAGCGGCTCCAGGTTGGACAGCAGCCGGTGAAGCCCCGCCACCCCTACGTCATACAGCCGGGTCACTTTGTTCCCCATCATTTCGGCAGTGAGGGCGGCCTCCTCTGCCACCGGCATGTCGCTGGTGCCGCCGG
>CALWOK010000101.1 GCA_944383125.1 uncultured Flavonifractor sp. | reverse complement strand
CCTTTCCACCCTTACCTCGTCGGCGCAAGCTCCAGATCCCTCGCTTCACCGCAAGCGGCAAAGCTCGCTCCTTCCGCTGCGCCTCCTCTCCCCACGAAAGCAAACGCTTTCGCGGGGGCCCCTTTATGGGCCGAGGCGGTATATCTCTGTTGCACTTTTCCTGGGGTCGCCCCCGGCGGGTGTTACCCGTTATCCTTGCCCTGCGGAGCCCGGACTTTCCTCACAGCGGGGCCTTTCGATCCCGCCGCGCGGCTGTCCAGCTTGCTTGCCCGACTATTTTACCTGATCTCCTCCCGGTTGTCAAATCAAATCCCATCTCTGTTTGCTTTTTTTGCCATAGTGGGATATAATAAATCAGTTAAACTATGAAAAGGGAGGAACTGTTTATGAAGCGTTCCACCATACAGGAATACCTGGCCAGCCTGAAGGGCAAACGGGTAGCCGTCATCGGCATCGGCGTGTCCAACACGCCCCTCATCAAAATGCTGCTGCGGGCCGGCGTGCGGGTCACTGCCTGCGACAAGAAAGCCAAAACCGCCTTTGCCGGACTGGCAGAAGAGCTGGAGAGCCTGGGGGCCACCCTCAAGCTGGGGGAGGACTATCTGGAGGATCTGGACTTTGAGGTGATTTTCCGCACACCGGGTATCCGGCCCGACCTGCCCCAGCTGGTAGAGGCCGTTCAGCGGGGGGCCATCCTGACCTCCGAGATGGAGGTCTTTTTCCAGGTGTGCCCCTGCCGCATCATAGCAGTCACCGGCAGCGACGGGAAAACCACCACCACCACCATCCTCGCGGAGCTGCTCAAGGCGGCGGGAGAGACGGTCTATGTGGGGGGCAATATCGGCAGACCTCTGCTGCCGGATGTGAACGGCATGGAGCCGGAAGACATTGCCGTGCTGGAGCTGTCCTCCTTCCAGCTGATGACCATGCGCCAGAGTCCCCACATTGCCGTTGTGACCAACCTGGCCCCCAACCATCTGGACGTCCACACCTCCATGGCGGAGTATATGGAGGCAAAAGAAAATATTTTCCTCTACCAGAAGGAGGACGACCTGCTGGTAATCAACGGAGACAATCCCTATACCCGAAGCTTTGAAGATCTGGC
Source organism: uncultured Flavonifractor sp. (assembly GCA_944383125.1). Classification (GTDB taxonomy): domain Bacteria; phylum Bacillota; class Clostridia; order Oscillospirales; family Oscillospiraceae; genus Flavonifractor. The sequence continues at coordinate 4,950 of CALWOK010000101.1, read as the reverse complement.
CCATGGACAGCTGTCCATGTTCAGCCGGGAGGAGGAGCCAAGACGGGGGACCTTCCTGCGGGATGGCACCATCTGGGTGCGCAACGACATGCATGAGCGCCCGGTGCTGCCGGTGGCCGATATCCTGCTCCCCGGCGACCATAACGTGGAAAACTATATGGCGGCCATTGCCGCTCTGGACGGCCTGGTACCCGATCAGGTGATCCGGGACTTTGCCAAAAAGTTTGCCGGGGTGGAGCACCGCATTGAGCTGGTGCGCACGCTCAAGGGCGTGCGGTATTACAACGACTCCATCGCCTCCAGCCCCACCCGTACCATTGCCGGTCTGCGCTCTTTTTCCCAGAAGGTCATGCTCATTGCCGGCGGCTATGACAAGCACATTCCCTTTGATGTGCTGGGGCCTGAAATTACAAAGCATGTAAAGGAGTTGTTCCTGACAGGAGATACGGCGGAAAAGATCCGGCAGGCAGTGGAGCAGTGTCCCGATTATCTGTCTGCTGCCCTGCCCATCCATGTGATGGAGGACTTTGAGCAGGCGGTGCTGGCGGCCCATCATGCCGCCCGGCCGGGCGATGTGGTGATCCTCTCTCCGGCCTGCGCCTCCTTTGACAAGTTCAAGAACTTTATGGAGCGTGGCGCCGCATTCAAAAAGATCATTTATGGTTTGGCGTAAAGGAGGAAGGAATATTTGAACATAAGAGATGTACTGGAGCGGCTGTGCAGCTGTACCGCTCCGTCCGGCTTTGAAACCCAGGCGGCAGAAAGGGCCAGGGATTTGCTGACCCCTCTGGTGGATGAGGTTTCCTTAGACCGTATGGGCAACCTGATGGGTGTGCGCCGGTGCGGCACAGAAGGGGCCAGAAAAATCCTGCTGGACGCCCACCTGGATGAGATTGGCCTGATTGTCACCGGTGCGGAGGAGGGCTTTCTCCGGTTCCGCACCATTGGGGGGGTAGATCCCCGGATGCTCCCCGGCCGGGAGCTGACCATCCTGACCACACCGCCCAGAATGGGCATTGTGGCCTCTCCCGGTCCCCATCAGGGGGAGGAGGATAAGGCGGTACCCATCAAAGATCTGGTGGTAGACGCCGGACTGACCCAGGAAGAGTCAGAAGGGCTGATTGGTACCCCCATGGTGTACCGGGGGGACTGCTTCCCCCTGGGAGCGGATCAGATGTGCGGCAAGGCCATGGATGACCGCTCCTGCTTTGCGGTTCTGCTGCGCTGTCTGGAGCTGCTGGAGGGCAAGGAGCTGGATGTGGATGTGTACGTGTTGGGTTCCACCCGGGAAGAGATCTCCGGGGCCGGGGCTGCTGTGGGTACCTGGGCCATCCGGCCGGACTGCTGCATCGCTGTGGATGTGACCCATGGCCGTACCCCCGACGGCCCGGCAGAAAAGACCTTTGTGCTGGGAGAGGGACCCGCCATTGGGGTGGGACCCAATATGGCTCGCTGGATGACCCAAAGGCTTGTGGCAAAGGCACAGGAAAGGGAAATCCCTTACCAGCAGGAGGTGATGTCGGGACACACCGGCACCAACGGCTGGGAGATGCAGGTCAGCCGGGAGGGTGTGGCCACAGCGGTGCTCTCCCTGCCCCTGAAATACATGCACAGCCCCGTGGAGGTGCTCTCTCTCACCGATCTGGAGCACACTGCCGCTCTGCTGGCGGCCTTTGTGGAGGGGCTTGGAAAGGAGGGGCCGCTGTGAAGGAACTGCTGAAGGAGCTGTGCGCCCTGCCCGGCGTGTCCAGCTGGGAGGACCGGGTGCGGGACTTTATTCTGGCCAGGGCCAAGCCGTTGGCCCAGACCCTGCGGGTGGATGCCATCGGCAATGTGATTGCCTTCAAACAGGGCCAAAAGGCCACGGGAAACAAGCTGCTGCTTACCGCCCATATGGACGAGGTGGGGCTGATGGTGCGCTCCATCACCGATGAGGGCTATCTGAAGTTTGCCACCGTAGGCCACATTGACCGGCGGGTGTTGGTGGGCAAGCGGGTGCTGGCAGGCCCCAACTTGCTGCCTGGGGTGGTGGGCCTGAAAGCCTACCACCTGGTAGACCGGGACGAGGAGAAAAATGTCCCCAAGCTGGAGGCTTTTTATCTGGATATCGGGGCCAGAAACAAGGAAGAGGCACAGAAGCTGGTAAACCTGGGGGATGTGGCCGCCTTTGACAGCCCGGTGGAGGATTTCGGCCCCCATCTGCTGAAGGGGCGGGCCTTAGGCGGGCGAATGAGCTGCGCCGTCCTGCTGAAGCTGCTGGAGGAAACCCTGCCCATGGACTGCACCTTTGTCTTTACCGCCCAGCGGGAGGTGGGGGCCAGAGGGGCCTTCGGAGCCGCCTTCTCTGTCCAGCCGGACATCGCCCTGGTGCTGGAGGGGGCCGCTGCCGCCGACGTGGCAGGGGTGTCCGGCCATCAGAAGGGCTGCGGGCTGGGGAAGGGCGTGGTACTGCCCTTTATGGACAAGGGGGTTCTGGTGGACCGCTCCCTCTTTGAAACCCTGCGGGCGCTGGCAGAGGAGGAGCAGATCCCCTGGCAGCTGCGGGAGGGTACCACCGGCTTGGGAGATGCCACTGCGGTACAGCGGGCGGCCTCCGGTGTACGGACAGCAGTGCTGGCCGCCCCGGTACGCTACCCCCATACCCCTGCCACTCTGGCCCACATCAGCGATATGGAAGGGGTGCTGGCCCTGACCCGGGCCTTCATCACCCACTTGTCCAAGGAGGACTGAACATATGGAGATTCTGGAACTGATGCAAACCCTGAACGCCTGCCACGGCCCGTCCGGGCAGGAACAGGCTGTGGCGGCTGCCATCCGCACGCTGGCCGCCCCCTATGTGGACGAGATCACCACCGACACTCTGGGCAACCTGATTTGTCATAAAAAGGGCACTGGACCCAAAGTGATGTTTGCCGCCCACATGGATTCCATTGGCATGATTGTCACCCATATTGATGAGAAGGGGTATCTGCGCTTTGGGCAGGTAGGCGGACTGTCCCCCCATGATCTGCCCGGCACCCCCGTCCGCTTCGCCAACGGCACCCGGGGCGTGGTGGCGGTCCAGGGTAAGGTAGAGCCAAAAGAGTGGAAACTGGAACACCTTTACATTGACGTTGGCGCAAGGGATCGGGAGGACGCCATGACCATGGTGCAGGTGGGAGATACCGCCGTGTATGATACCACGCCCTTTGTCAATGGGGAGAAACTGTTTTCGCCCTATCTGGATGACCGCATCGCCTGTGTGGTGCTGCTGAAGGCCCTGGAGCAGATTACAGACAGCTCCAATGACCTCTATTTCGTCTTTACCGTCCAGGAGGAGGTGGGACTTAGGGGGGCCAGAACTGCCGCCTACGGGATTGACCCGGATTACGGCATTGCGGTGGATGTGACCGACTCGGATGACATCCCGGACGCCCCCCATGAGTGCTCCAGCGTGGCAGGAAAGGGGGCCGCCATCAAAGTGATGGACAGCTCGGTGATTTGCCATCCAAAGGTGGTAAAACAATTGGAAACACTGGCACAGGCAAGGAATATCACTTACCAGAAAGATATCCTTCGCTTCGGCGGAACCGATGCAGGAGCCATCCACCAGACCAGAGCGGGCGTTTACACCGGCGGCATTTCGGTGGCCACCCGCTATGTCCACACCCCTCTGGAGGTGGCCCATCTGGAGGATGTAACGGCCTGCGCCGCCCTGGTGGCCGCCTTTGCCCAGGCAGAGCTGGAGGCCTGAGAGGAAATTTTGTGCAGGTGGGAATTTTCCTGCCCATAGTACCAGTAAACATAGACAGAACAGGATGAAGCAAGGAATATGACTTTACAGATTAGCGAACGGGTCAGGGCGCTGGCTGCCCAGGCCCAGGCCGACTTGACGGAGCAGTTTGCCCATATTGACGCCATTGCGGAGGAGAACACCCAAAAGGTGCTGGCGGCCTTTCAGAAGCACCGGGTAGCCGAGGCCCACTTTGCCGGCACCACCGGCTATGGCTATGACGACCTGGGCCGGGATACCCTGGATCAGATCTACGCCGATCTCTTTCACACCGAGGACGCCCTGGTGCGGGTGCAGTTTGTCAACGGCACCCATGCCATTACCTGCGCCCTCTTCGGGGCGCTGCGTCCCGGGGATATTCTGGTATCCGCTGTGGGCGCTCCCTATGACACCCTGCTGGGGGCCATCGGCGTGGTGGACAAAGGCCCCGGTTCCCTGAAAAGCTACGGCATTGAGTACAGGCAAGTAGAATTGGTTGACAATGCCCCCGATCCGGTGGGGCTGGCGGAGGCGGTGAAAGACCCCCGGGTGAAGGCCGTCCTTATCCAGCGCTCCAAGGGCTACTCCACCCGGGCGTCCCTGTCGGTGGCGGAAATCGGCGCCCTGGCCAAGGTGGTCAAGGACAACAACCCCAACGCCGCTGTGCTGGTGGACAACTGCTACGGGGAATTTGTGGAGACTATGGAACCCACCCAGGTGGGGGCCGACCTGGTGGTGGGTTCCCTGATCAAAAACCCCGGCGGCGGGCTGGCACCCACCGGCGGGTACATTGCCGGGCGGCATGACCTGGTGGAGGGGGCCGCCATGCGGCTGACCACCCCCGGTATCGGCAAGGAGTGCGGCTCCACCTTCGGGGCCAACCGCAGCCTCTATCAAGGACTGTTCCTTGCCCCCCATACCACCGCCCAGGCAGTGAAAACGGCCCTCTTTGCCGCCCGCATCATGGAGCGGCTGGGCTACCAGACCGAGCCAACCTCCCGGCAGGAGCGCCACGACATCATTCAGATGATCCACTTCGGCAGCCCGGAGCCGCTGAAGAAATTTTGCAAGGGCATCCAGTTTGGGGCGCCGGTGGACTCCTTTGTCACCCCGGAGCCATGGGACATGCCCGGCTACGACTGCCCCGTCATTATGGCCGCCGGGGCCTTTATCCAGGGGGCCTCTATTGAATTGTCCTG
>CALWOK010000100.1 GCA_944383125.1 uncultured Flavonifractor sp. | reverse complement strand
TGGGGGATCTGCGCAGCCTGTTTGACCCGGAAATCGTGGCGGTGGTGCAAAACGACGCCATTGAGCGCAAGGGCTTAAGGCAGCTTTTGCTGGAGCCTGAGCTGCTGGACAGGCTGGAGCCCGATCTGAGCATGGCCGCCCTGCTGCTGACCCTCAAGGACCAGATCCCCAAGCAGTCCAAGGAGTCGGCCCGGCAGTTCATCCGGCGGCGCGTGGAGAAAATCAACCGGCTGCCGGAGCAGGACGTGCGCCGGGCGGTGACCGCCGCCCTCAACCGCCGGGCCCACTCCCCCCTGCCCAGCGCTGCCGCCATTGACTTCCCTGTACCATCCGGCGGAATCTGCGCCACTACAACCCGGAGCTGGGGGCCATCATCCCGGAGCGGGTGTGGTTTTTTGACCGCTCCAGCCGCACCAACCGCTGGCATATTATTCTGGACATTGACCAGAGCGGCTCCATGGGGGAGTCCATTCTCTATTCCTCGGTGATGGCCTGTATTCTGGCCTCCATGACGGCGGTACAGACCCATGTGGTGGCCTTTGACACCCAGATCATGGACTTGACTCCCCTGTGCGCCGACCCGGTGGATCTCCTCTTCGGGTTCCAGATGGGGGGCGGCACCGACATTGCCAAGTCCATTGCCTACTGTCAGGGGCTGGTGCAGGAGCCGTCCAAGACCATTTTCTTTCTCATCTCCGATTTGGACGAGGGCGGAAACCGGGCGGCGCTCCTCCGCCGGCTGGAAGAGCTGAAGGCCTCCGGGGTGACGGTGGTGACCATGCTGGCCATTGCCGACGGGGGCAAGCCCTACTACGACGCCCAGACCGCCCAGCGCATTGCCGGTATGGGCATCCCCTGCTTTGCCTGCACCCCGGAAAAGCTGCCCCAGGTGCTGGAGCGGGTGCTCAAGGGACAGGGTCTGGAGGAATTTGCAAAGCTGGAGCAAAAAAAGACCTGATCCACAGATCGGATCAGGCAAAAGGGATTGACATATGTTAAAAACAGGACTAAACTCATACCGACCGGCGTAATCTGTCTCTTTTGCAATATCATGGGCGGAGAAGGAGGTATCTGTCAGACAGCCGGAATCATTTGGGAAAAAAGACGAGAAAAAAGAGGGAAGTCTATGGCAGTTCATGTAAGACAGCGGATACAAAGCCGCATCGCTACCAAAATCGCAGTACCCGTCATCGCCATCCTGACGGCGATTTTTCTCCTGGTCATTATCCTCACCTCCGTTTTGACCGGCAGGACCATGTCCGCAGCGGGCGAGCGGGAAATGCAGGGGATTGCAGAGAAAAACGCCGCCATTTTTCAAGGGGTCTTTGACTCGGTCAACAGCACAGGGGAAGGCATTTCCGCTTACCTGTACAGCGAATATGACGGCTCGGCCAGCTACGGCACAGCGTCCACCCAGCAGACGGAAGAGATCCAGTATTACAGCCCCTTGTTCGGCGTGGCCTGTACCAAGTCCACCTATGAGTGCGAGCTGGTGCTCCGGCGGATCTTTGAGGCAAACGCGGGCAGCAATGGGGCCATTTTGAATATGGGCGCCGCATTTGAGCCCTACTCCTTTGATAAAAACATCGAGTCTTTCAGTATGATGGTGGAGCAGACCGCAGAGGGGTCCCGGACCAGCATCTATGGTACTTACAACGCCTACTCCCAGGAGCTGTTCTACACCATGACCAAAGAGGCCATGCAGCCCATCACCACCCCCGTTTATGACTATAACGGCACGGATATCGTCACTGCAACCTACCCCATCATCTACAACAATGAGCTGATGGGCGTCATCTTTGCCGATGTTAACCTGACCTACCTGAGCAATCAGATGCAGGATACCACCATCCATTTCTCCACCCAGATGAGCGCCGTGGTCTCTCCCGATGGTGCGGTGCAGTACAGCAGCACCTATGACGCCCTGGAGGCCCAGGAAAATGTGCTGGAGGATTTTACCCAACACCTGGACTCTGTGCAAGCACAGCTTCATGGGGATGAGATGTTCTCTCTGGTCAGCGCAAAAAACCAGATGTTTTCCTTTGTCCCCATCCAGGTGAGCGGGGATACCTGGTGGGCCGTGACACGGGTGGATGTGGCAGAGCTGAACGCCCAGTCCACCGCTCTGATTCTGTTCCTGGTAGCCCTGATGGTGGTGGCCCTGGTGCTGCTGGTGGCCATGATCATTTTCCTGATCCGCCGGAACCTCCGGCCGATTGCAGAGCTGCGGAGCAACCTCAATCTGCTGGGCAAGGGTATGCTGTCCCAGATGGATGTGCAGTACCGGAGCGGGGATGAGCTTGGTCAGCTGGCCGACGACCTGCGGGGCGCCAGCAACACCCTGAAAGCGGTCATTCAGGACCAGAACACGGTGCTGTCCTCCTTTGCCCAGGGGGATTTCAGCGCCCAATGCCAGGCCACCTCTTATTATGTGGGCGAGCTGCAAGGGATGCACCAGGCCATCTCCCAGGTCTCCCAGAGCCTCAGCGACGCCTTCCGGGAGATTGACAACGCCGCCAACCAGGTGGCAGCCGGGGCCGACCAGGTGTCCTCCGGCGCCCAGGCCCTCAGCCAGGGGGCCACGGAGCAGGCCAGCTCGGTGGAAGAGCTGGCGGCCACCGTACAGGATATCTCCCAGCAGATCAACCAGAATGCGGACCATACCAAGGAGGCCAACAACGAGACCATAAGCGCCGGGGAGCAGCTCAAATTCAGCAGCCAGAAGATGCGGGAACTGATTGGCGCCATGGACGAGATCAAGCAGACCTCCGACCAGATCAAGGGGATCATCAAGACCATTGACGACATCGCCTTCCAGACCAACATCCTGGCCCTCAACGCCGCTGTGGAGGCCGCCCGGGCCGGCGCCGCCGGCAAGGGCTTTGCCGTGGTGGCCGATGAGGTGCGCTCTCTGGCCGGCAAGTCTGCGGAGGCCTCCCGGAGCACACAGGAGCTGATCCAGAAGTCCATCCGTGCCGTGGACAGCGGCAGCGCCATGGCCGCCGACACGGGCAAGGTACTGGACGAGACGGTGGAGGGGGTTGCCCTGGTGGTCAACGCCATGGAGGAGGTTTCCAGGGCATCCACGGAGCAGGCCGACAACATCTCCCAGGTCACCCAGGGCCTGGACCAGATTTCCGCCGTGGTGCAGACCAACTCCGCTACCGCAGAGGAAAGCGCGGCGGCCAGCCAGGAGCTGTCCGGACAGGCCAGCCTGCTGAAAGCCCTGATTGGCCGGTTCCGGTTTGCGGGACAGGAGTCCCAGATGCCCTGCCTGGACCAGCCCGTACCGGAGACGGAGCAGGGGCCTGCCCCGGATGCCTGCGGCAGCGGCAATAAGTACTGAGCACAGGCCGGCAAAATCCGGCAGATTCAACACGGTTTCCATCCAAACAGAGGGGCCTGTCGCAACGGGATGCGACAGGCCCCTCTTCTCTTTTCTGTTGTTATCCGGAGCGGCCCCCGGCCAGACAGTCGGCATACTGCCTTTGGCAGATGGTATAGGCCTCCTGGTCAAACACCGCCAGGTACACCGTCATATGGTGCTCCGGCAGAAAGGCCCGGATGGTATCCACCGCCACCTTCAGGGCCTGATCCTTGGGGTAGCCGTACACCCCGGCGGAAATCAGCGGGAAGGCCACCCTTTCACATTGACGGGCCAGGGCCAGCTCCAGAGAGGAGCGGTAGGCCGACACCAGCAATGCCTCCTCCCCGCAGCCGCCCCCCTGCCAGATGGGGCCTACCGTGTGGATGACCCACTTGGCCGGCAGGCGGTAGCCCTTTGTGATCTTGGCCTGCCCCGTTTTGCAGCCCCCCAGCGTACGGCACTCGGCCAGCAGCTCCGGCCCGGCGGCCCGGTGGATGGCCCCATCCACCCCTCCCCCGCCCAGCAGGCTCTCGTTGGCGGCGTTGACGATGGCATCCACCTGCATGGTGGTAATATCCCTTTGCACAATATACAGCGGCATTGGCGGCACCTCCCTTTATTCCCCCGCCGGATAGCCGATGGTCAGGCGGATGATCTGGGTACCCGGATTTGTGTTGTAGCCATAACTGATCCAATAGTCTTCTCCGGCGGTATAGCCGTCGAAGGAGTCGGGATTCCCACGGGTGGAGTTCTTCACCGTATCCACCGCCTCCCGGATATAGGACAGCTGGGTGGTATTGTCGCACTGGATCAGCAGTTCCCTCTCGCCCTTGCGGATGGCGTCCTGGACCTGGGCGATGTAGTAGTCCACCGCCCTCTCCGGGTCCAGCTCAGGCAGGTTCAGATACTGAATCCGGACCAGATACTCCTGGGTATCCGAGCGGATGGACCCTTTGTCCACCAAAAAGTCCCTCCCGGCCACCAGGCCGCCGGGGGTGGTGTAGCCCTCCACCCCCGCCTTTCTGGCCGCCTGGGCGGCGTAGTACCAGGGCTTGTCCGGCTTGTCGGCGTAATGGGTGGGCTGGAGCAGAATCTCCAGCTCCCCGGCATCGATGGCCCGGCCAATCTCATCCAGATACCGCTGCTCCTCTGCCCTGCCCCACTTGTAATTGGTGAGCGTCACCTCCTGGGAATTGACGCTGATATGATAGTCGCTTTTGTAGGTGTAGCCGTCAAAGGAATACCCATTGCTCTTCATCCTATCACAGGCCGCTTCAATCGCCTGTTTGCTATAATCCGTGAGGGTGATTGTGGTGGTGTAGCAGTCCATCCCGGCGATGGCCTGCTGCAGCAGGGGGATGATTTCCGCAGCGGCCGTGGCCTCGTCCTGGGCCTGCTGCTGCTCCTGCTCTTCCTTGGCGGCCTCCTGGCGGCGCTGCAGTTCGGCTGCCACATCGGCCCGGCGGAACTCAAAGCACATCTTCCGGGAGTTGAAGGAGCCGTAGGAGAACTCCGGATGCTGGGCAATGACGGCGTCAATTACCTCGCGGCTGTACTTGGACAGGGTGTTGGAGTCAAAGCCGGAGCCGGACATGTCAATGGTGAAGTAGAGTACGTCACCCAGCTGCTGATCAGAGAGGGCCTGGAGCCCGG
>CALWOK010000099.1 GCA_944383125.1 uncultured Flavonifractor sp. | reverse complement strand
CTATGCCATTGAGTATGACTGCGTGGACCCCACCGAGCTGCTGCCCACCCTGGAGCACAAAAAGGTACCCGGCCTGTACGGGGCGGGCCAGTTCAACGGCTCGTCCGGCTATGAGGAGGCCGCCGTCCAGGGCTATGTGGCGGGGGTCAACGCCGCCTTGAAGCTGCTGGGCCGGGACCCTCTCATTCTGCGGCGGGATCAGGGGTATATTGGGGTGCTCATTGACGATCTGGTCACCAAAGGCACCAATGAGCCTTACCGCATGATGACCTCCCGGACGGAGTACCGGCTGCTCCACCGGCAGGACAACGCCGACCGGCGGCTGTGTCCCATCGGACATGCTGTGGGGCTGGTGAGCGATGAGAGGATGGCGGCGGTGGAGGCCAAGTATGCCGCTGTGGACAGGGAGATCAAACGGCTGGAGCACACCGGCACCCAGGAGGGCCGGCTGTGCGACCTGCTGCGCCGGCCGGAAAACACCTATGACAGCCTGGCCCCTGGGGACCCCAACCGGCCGGAGTTATCCACAGAAATCACCCAGGCTGTGGAAATCTCCATCAAATATCAGGGCTACATCGACCGGCAGCTGCGGCAGGTGGCGGAGCAGCGGAAGATGGAATCCAGGCCCCTCCCCCCCGATCTGGATTATCTGTCCATGGAGGGGCTGCGGCTGGAGGCCCGGCAAAAGCTGGATCAGATCCGGCCGTTGAATCTGGGCCAGGCCAGCCGTATTTCCGGGGTAAGCCCGGCGGATATTGCGGTACTGATGGTCTTTTTGGAGCGGTAACACACATCATTTGCAGTCATAAGGAGCATCTATGAAGGAACGTATTGTTTTGGGCCTGTCCGGCGGGGTGGACTCCGCCGTGGCAGGTACGCTGCTGCAGCAGCAGGGCTTTGATGTAATCGGGCTATACCTGGATGTGGGCCTGGGGGGAACGGGGGCGGAGGATGCCGCCGCCGTGGCCGACCGGCTGGGCATTTCCCTAAAAATCCAGCCCATTGCCGACGTGCTGCAAACCCAGGTTTGCGCCCCCTTTGCTACCTCCTACCAGGCGGGACGCACCCCCCTGCCCTGCGCTCTGTGCAATCCCACCGTCAAATTCCCCGCTCTGCTCCGGCTGGCAGACCAGCTGGGCGCCCGGTATGTTTCCACAGGCCACTACGCCAATGTGGAAAACGGGGTGCTCAAAAAGGGACGGCCCGCCAATGACCAGTCTTATATGCTGGGGCGTCTCACCAGGGAACAGCTGGGGCGTGTGCACTTTCCGCTGGGACGCTATGAGAAGCGGGAGGTGCGGCAGCTGGCCCAGGAATTCCACATTCCCGTGGCCCACAAGCCCGACTCCATGGAGATCTGCTTCATCCCCCAGGGGGATTACGCCGCCTGGCTGGATCAGCGGGGGTTTTCCACACCGGAGGGGGATTTTGTGGACAAAGAGGGCCATGTGCTGGGCCGTCACAAGGGCATCCACCACTATACCCTGGGCCAGGGCAGAGGGCTGGGGGTGTCGGGTCCCCACCGCTATTATGTGTCGGCCATTTTGCCGGATACCCATCAGGTGGTGCTGTCCGACGGCTCCGACCTGGGAAAATCCACGGTGTTCTGCTCTTCCCCCAACTGGATTGGGGTGGAAGGGCTGAATGGGCCGCTGGAGGTGTCTGTCCGGCTGCGCCACTCCCGGACAGAGGGACAGGCCGTCCTCCATCCCTATGGGGACGGGGTACGGGTGGAGATGAAAACCCCCGCCCGGGCCCCCACCCCCGGACAGCTGGCAGTCTTTTACCTGGACGATGTGGTGGCAGGCAGCGCCTGGATTGATTGGGCAGAGTAAAAAAAGCGCACCTGCGGGTGCGCTTTTTTGCTGCCTGGGTGAAACCATCAGGCTGGGAGCAGTGTTATATTGGGTGAAAGCGCTTTCAAATCAGGAGGGAAACCCATGGAAGAAAGAGAACTGATCCGGCGGATGAAGCGGGGAGACCCGTCTGCCCTGGAGGCTTTGATGGATCGGGATATGATTTTTGCCTGCGGGGTGGCCTCCACGATTCTGCGGGGATCGCCCCAGGATGTGGAAGAGGTGGTGTCTGATTCCTTTCTGGCCCTGTGGGACAACGTTTCCAGGCTGGTACCGGGTAAGCTGCGGGGATATCTCAGCACCATTGTCCGCAATAAGGCCAAAAACCGGCTGCGGGCGTTGGGGCGGGAGCTGCCTCTGGAGGAGGACGAGCTGGTGCTGGAGCCTGCCCCTGGTCCCGACCCTGCCGAATGTCTGGAACGGGCCGAGCGGAACGCCTTAGTGGGCCAGCTGCTGGACACGCTTTCCCCCCAGGATCAGGCCATCTTCCTGCGCCACTACTACTATGGTCAGACGGTGGGGGAAATTGGAGCCGCTCTGGCGGTCAATCCCTCCACCGTAAAGGTACGCCTCCACCGTGGACGAAAAAAACTCAAAGAATACTTGGTACAAAGGGGGTATCTCTGTGAAAACACAGATCTCTGACCTGCTGGACGGCTGGGACGATGTCTCGGTAGAGCTGGTCCCGCCGCCGGAGGTGTCCCCGGAAAGGATACGGGAACGAACCATGAAACTGCTTGCTGCCAAGTCCAAACCCAGGCGCCGGGTTGTGCCCCGTCTGCTGGCCTGTGCCGCTGCTGCGGCTGTCCTCAGCGTATCGGTGGTGGCTGCCTATCAGATCTGGGGGCCGGGGGATCTGTTCAGCACCTTTTTTGCCCTGAAAAGTACCCCACTGGCTCAGGAACAGAAGGAACTACTGAACGAAATAGGTACCACCGACCTGGCCCCATCTACCAGCAACGGGGTGACTCTTACTCCTCTGGCTGCCGTTACCGATGAGCACACGCTTTACCTCCGCCTGCGGCTAGAGGCCCCGGAGGGCACTATACTGCCCGACCTGGCAGAACAGGAGGGCCATATCTTTATGGATGTGGGACTGAAGGAGGAGAAAACCGGGCAGCTTCTGAACTGGGGTATGCAGAAAGCCTGCTTTTTGTCCGATAGTACACCGGAGGATAACAAAACTGAGTTGGTCTTTATGCTGCTGGGCTCCCCTGACTCGGCCAACTGGAATGACGGGACCGCAAAGACGCTGACGCTTACCAATCTGATGCTCCCATCTGGTTCGCAAAACGTTGTGCTGGAAGGTACCTGGCGTTTTGATCTGGCCCACAGCTATCAGAGCAAACAGGTTACCGTAGATACCACCGGGGCTACCTATGAGAATGCCGCCGGTGTGTATACTCTGGAGTCTCTCTCGCTCTCCCCGCTCAGTGCTACCTTCCGTATCAGCGCTACTGATGCCACCACGATTCCTCTGGATGACGTGGGGATTGACTTGGTGTTAACCGATGGCTCTACCACTTCTCTCAGCTGCGGGGTGGGTACCTTTGGCCCGGATGCTTTGGAGGGCAACGATAGCTTTGATGTACCCATTTCCCTGGAAGAGGTGGAATACATCCGATTTGGGCCTTGTACCCTCACCCTGCCATAACTTCAACAGGTCTGTTGCTATGTACAGCAACAGGCCTGTTTTTTCTGCCCTTTGACAGATTAGCACCCTCTGTGTTGTCATAAGGATGAAAGGAGGGAGAGCCATGGAACTGCAACGGGCAGAGGATCTGGTCAGAACCTATGCCGATACCATTCTCCGCCTGGGCTATACCTGGCTGGGGGATCTGGATGACGCCAAGGATATCTGCCAGGAAGTTCTGCTGAAGCTGCTGACCGATGGGCGTACCTTTCCGGATGGAGGGCAGGAACGTGCCTGGGTGATACGGGTTACCATCAACCAGTGCAAGAACTGGAGGAAAAGTGCCTGGTTCCGCCGCCGGGCGCCGTTGGAAGAGGGGCTTCACCTGAGTGTGGAGCTGCCCGAGCCGGAGGACGGCTCTCTGCTGGAGCAGGTCAACCGCCTGCCGGCAAAATACCGGCAGGTACTCTACCTGCGGTATTATGAGGACTATGAGGTGCATGAAATTGCCGCACTGTTGGGTCAAAGCCCTGCCCTGGTGAGTACCCACCTGGCCCGGGCCAAGGCCAAACTGCGGCAGCAACTGGGAGGGAATTGTTATGATGGATCGCCATGATTGGGACGAACTGGATCAGATCAGACTGACAGAGGAGAGCAAACAGGCCCTGATTGGGGCGCTGACCGCACAACAGAGCAACCCGCAAAAAAAGGTGTGCAATCCCCACCATTGGAGAAAGACTGCCCTGGTAGCCGCAGCAGTGGCAGCGGCGCTGGTGGTGTCGGTGGGGGCGGCTGTGGTGGCGCCGGCCGTCATGCGGGACTACTTCGGCAACAGCGCCGGGTATCAGCAGAGCGCCGTGGAGCTGGGGCAGTCCATCACCCAAAACGGCTGGACCATGAC
>CALWOK010000098.1 GCA_944383125.1 uncultured Flavonifractor sp. | reverse complement strand
TTTTGTTCTGTTTGTGGCAAGAGAATTGGGCGAACAACCATGTCAGCTCGGCAAAATAACGCACCTCGCTTCCGGTGTGTCAATGCCCGAAACTGTCATAACAGCAGTGCGGACTTCTCGCTGGTAGAAACGGAGATCATCAATGCTCTACGGGAATGGCTGAAAGGTTACAAGGTCAAGATCAGCACTGTGGGCTACGAGGATGACATCAAAGTGGCAAAGAAGCAACTTGCAAAGCAGGAGCAAGAATTAAAAAAGCTGTCCACGCAGTTGGATAATGCTTTCGATCTTGTGGAGCAGGGTGTGTATACGCTGGAAGTTTTCCAGAGCAGACGGGCTAAATTGACTTTGGCTATGGAAGCGTTGGAAGCTCAAAAGGAAGATACACAGACGTTTCTAAGAAACTTGGAGGAAAGCCAAGCATCTCAAGCCAATCTTATCCCCCAGACCGAAGAACTCCTTGACAGCTATGACAGCATGACAAACGAAGAAAGAAACGAGTTGCTAAAGGAGATTCTGGAGAAGATTTTTTATTACAAAGGGCCAGATCGGAAGATTGAAATTGACCTCTATCCCAGGCTTCCCAAACGGTAGCCCAATGTTGGTATCATGGACTTACCTATGTTCTGGTCAATGATCCCACCAGTGGGTATGGCATATTGCTGGAAACCATGCTGGAAACGGCGGCAGAGACAGTACAGATGTAACCCATTGTCTCCAATTTAGTGACGGAAAATGGCCGCCGAAAGGCGGCCATTTTCTTGTAAAAATGCTTTTTGGGTATGAAACAGGATAAGGGCTTTCTATCGGACCGATAACGTGGTAGAATAGACTGGCTTTTTATCAGAACAGACAGGAGGGAGGGAACGGTATGCTGAAGCTGCTGCTGGGCCGGTCGGGTACCGGAAAAACCCATACCATATTGGAGCAGATGGGGCGGGGCAGCCAGCCCCAGGTTCTTATCGTGCCGGAGCAGCACTCCCATGATATGGAGCGCGCCCTGTGCCGGGTGGGCGGAAATCGGGTATCCCTTTATGGGGAGGTGCTCTCCTTTACCCGGCTGGCCAACCGGGTCTTTTCCGACCATGGCGGGCTGGCAGCGCCTGCGCTGGATGAGGGGGGGCGGCTGTTGCTGCTGTGTACTGCCTTGAAATCGGTAGCCGATCAATTAAAGGTGTACCAGCGCCCATCCCGGAAGCCGGCCTTTCTCAGCAGCCTGCTCACCACAGTGGACGAGCTGAAAAGCTGCTGCATCACCCCGGAACACCTGTGGATGGTGGGCAGCGAGACAGGCGGGGGAGAGGGGGACAAGCTCACCGATCTGTCCCTCATCTACGGCGCTTATCAGGCTATGACGGCCCGCCAGTGGGCGGACCCCCGGGACAAGCTGACCCGGCTCACCGAGGTGCTGCGGCGGGAGAAGTGGGCGGCAGGCCGGGATTTTTATGTGGACGCCTTTACCGACTTTACCCCCCAGGAGCGGCAGGTGCTGGGAGTGCTGCTGGAACAGGGGGAAAGCGTAACGGTGGCCCTTACCTGCGACAAGCTGGAAGAGGACGAGGGAGGGACAGGGATTTTCTCCCCCGCCCGGCGTACCGCCCGGCAGCTGCTGTCTCTGGCAAAGGACAAGCGGGTACCCGTTCAGATAGAGGTGCTGGAGGGGGACAAAACCGGCCGGACAGCCCCATTGGCCCACCTGGAGTCCTCCCTGTTTGCCCAGCAGACGGTATCTTGGGAGAAAGATTCCCAAGAACTCACCCTGTTTACCGCCAATACCCCCTATTCTGAGGTGGAATGGACTGCGGCAGAGATTCTGCGGCTGGTACGGGAGGAGGGCTACCGCTTCCGGGAAATTGCCCTGTGTGCCCGCAGCATGGATGGATACGGCACGATCCTGGAAAGTGTGTTTGACCGTTATGGGATTCCCCTCTTTTTGGGTAAGATGAGCGACATTCTGGAAAAGCCTATCCTCACCCTGATTACCGCTGCCCTGGATACGGTATCAGGGGGATATCGGTATGATGATGTGTTCCGTTATCTGAAAACCGGCCTGACCGGGATTGACCGGGCCGATGTGGATTTACTGGAAAATTATGTGCTTACCTGGAGCCTGGAGGGGAGCGCCTGGACCGGAAAAAAGGACTGGGTAAACCACCCCAAGGGGTATGGGCGGAAGTGGAGCGAGGGGGACACCGAACTGGTGGCCTGCCTCAACAGTCTGCGCCGTCAGGTAGCCGCTCCGCTGGAGGAGCTGCGGCACAATCCAGAGCACACCGGAAAAGGGCAGGCTATGGCCCTGTACCGCTTTCTGGAAACCATTGGAGTACCGGAGCAGTTGGCCCAACGGACCCAGGAACTGGGCGAGCGGGGCCAGGCGGCGCTGGCAGAAGAATATGCCCAGCTGTGGGATATCCTGTGCGGGGGCCTGGAGCAGTGCGCCACCATTCTGGGGGATACCCCTATGGAACTGGAGGAATTTGCCCGGCTCTTTTCGCTGGTGCTCTCCCAGTATGATGTTGGCTCCATCCCCGTATCTCTGGACCGGGTCAATGGGGGAGAAATGCCCCGGCTGGCCCATAACGGCTACCGTGCGGTCTTTTTGCTGGGGGCAGACGACGGCGCCATTCCGGCGGTTTCCCCGGCCCCCGGCCTGTTGAGTGACGACGACCGCAGCTTGCTGGCCTCCTATGGGCTGGAGCCTGCTCCCCGGATGGGAGACAAGCTGTACCGGGAAATGACCATTGTGTATGAGACTTGCGCCCTGCCCCGCCAGCGCTTTTATGTCAGCTGGGCTGCTGCCGGAAGCGAGGGGGAGGAGCACCGGCCCTCCTTTTTGGTCTCCCGGCTGCAACGCATCTTCCCTCATCTGAACCAAATTGAGGAGGGAAATCTGGACGGCACCTTCCGGCTGGCGGCCCCCCGTCCTGCCCTGGAGCTGGCAGGGCGGTACCCCCAGGCCGCTGCGGCCCTGGGTACCCTGCCCGAGTATGCCCCTCTGGTCAAACGGATGGAACAGGCGGCAGGACAGAACCGGGGACGGCTGTCCCCTTCGTCGGTGGAACATCTCTATGGGCGAAAAGTACCCATGTCGGCCTCCCGGATGGACAAGTACAAAGCCTGCCACTTCTCCTATTTCATGCAGTATGGCCTGAAAGCCGAGCCAAGGCGGGCCGCCGGATTCCAGGCCCCCGAATACGGTACCTTTATCCACGACATTCTCGAATATGTGCTGAAGGCCTGTGTGGAGCGGGGCGGGGTGAAGGAGGTATCGCCGGAAGAGCTGGAGGAATTGACCGACCAGGCAGTGGCGTGGTATGTAGCGGGAAAGCTGGGGGGACTGGAGCAGGAGAACGCCCGCTTCCGCTATCTGTTCCGCCGTCTGCGCAAGTCGGTTTACGCAGTGGTGCACAATGTGGCGGAAGAGCTGCGGCGCTCCCAGTTCCAGCCCATTTCCTTTGAGCTGGGCTTTGGCAGCGGGAAGGAACTGCCGCCGGTGGAGCTGAGTGTGGATGGCATCACCGTCAGTATTTCCGGGTTTGTAGACCGGGTGGACGGCTGGGCCAGTGACGGACGGCTCTATCTGCGGGTGGTGGACTATAAAACGGGACGAAAATCCTTTGACCTGACGGATATCTGGCATGGCATGGGCTTGCAGATGCTGCTCTACCTCTTTGCTCTGGAGGACAAGGGGGAAAAGCTGTACCATCAGCCGGTGACGGGGGCGGGAGTGCTCTACCTGCCTGCCCGGGACGCTGTGGTGGCGGGCAGCCGGAGCATGAGCGACCAGCAGCGCCAGGAAAAGGTGGACGCCCAGCTGCGCCGCAAGGGAATTGTGCTGGACGATCCCCAGGTGCTTGCCGCTATGGAAAACCCGGAGGAAGGGCCTGTCCGGTTTTTGCCGGTGCGGGTCAACAAGGGGGGCAGCATTTCCGGCGATGCCCTGGTATCTGCCGAGCGGCTGGGAAAGCTGTCCCGGCACACTCACCGGATTTTGGAGGAAATCGGCCGGGAATTGGCTGCGGGCAACATCAATGCCGACCCCTTCTGGCGGGGGCCGGAACAAAACGCCTGCCAGTGGTGCCAGTATACCGCCGCCTGCCACTTTGAAGAGGGCAGAGGGAGCGACAAACGGCGCTGGCTGCCCACCCTCAAGGGCGAGGCTTTTTGGGAAGCGGTTGCCAAAGAGCAAGGGTAAGCTCCGACCCCAACCGCAGGCCGGACAGAAAGGCCTGGTCACGGGCCAGAGCCACCAGACGGCCCAGCTCAATCTGAAAATCATCCAGATAATCGGCGGAAAAGCCCCGGCCCAGCCGGTTCAGATAGCCGCCGATGATTTCCTGCTGCCTGCGGTATTCCGGGGACGTGTCCTGCGGGGTCAGCTGTTGCAGTTCTGTCAGGTTAAACATCGTGTATTCCTCCTGTGTGAATTTTAACTCTACACTCATTATAGTGAGTGTAACTCTACATGTCAAGAGAAAGGGAACTTATGTCCACATTTGAAGAAAGACTAACTGCACTGCGGACAGAGGCAGGCGTATCACAACAATCTCTTGGGGATATGTTAGGAGTAACCCGCTGGTCCATTCACAATTATGAAGCGGGGAAAAATCGACCTGATTTTGACGGTTTGCTGACGTTGGCAGACTATTTTGACGTATCCCTGGACTATCTGGTGGGCCGGTCGGACCGTCGGGAGGTGGCCCGCTGATGGAGCCAAAGTCTCAAGGGATGAAACAGAAAGGAATTACAACTCTATGGCGTTTCTTGGAAGCTTTTTGAGCAATACCAGCAACTTCCTTTACACCTATATTCTCATTGCCCTGCTCATCGGAACAGGACTTTATTTTACCATCCGCACCCGTGGGGTGCAGTTCCGGCTGCTGCCGGAAGCCCTGCGGGTACTGGGAGAAAAAAAGCGGGATGGAAAGGATATTTCCTCCTTCCAGGCCCTGATGATTTCCACCGCCTCCCGGGTAGGTACCGGCAACATTGCCGGCGTGGCCAATGCGGTCATTGCCGCCACCGTCATCGGCGGCTATGGCGCTGTGTTCTGGATGTGGCTGCTGGCCCTCATCGGGGCGGCCTCCGCCTTTGTGGAGAGCACCCTGGCCCAGTGCTATAAGGAAAAACACGGGGAACACTGGGTGGGCGGCCCTGCCTACTATATCCAGAAAGCCCTGGGCAGCCGGGTGTTCGGGGTACTCTTTGCGGTGCTGCTCATCGCCTGCTTTGCCTACGGCTTCAATGCCCTCCAGGCCTACAACGCAGGCTCTGCGCTCCAGTACTACCTGCCCGACTATGCCAACAGCATCTGGCCCGCAGTGGTGGGGGCAGTGCTGGCCCTGCTGACCGGCCTGTGTATTTTCGGCGGGGTACAGCGCATCAGCGCCATTACCTCCGGCATTGTGCCGGTGATGGCCGCCATCTATATCGCTCTGGGGCTGTTCATTACCATCCGCAACATCGGACAGGTACCCCACATGATCTCCCTGATTTTCTCCCAGGCCTTTGACCCCAAGGCCATGTTTGCCGGCATTGGAGCCTCCTGCGTGATGCAGGGCATCAAGCGGGGGCTGTACTCCAATGAGGCGGGCATGGGCTCTGCCCCCAATGCCGCCGCCGCTGCGGAGGTGTCCCACCCCGCCAAGCAGGGAATGGTGCAAATGCTGTCGGTGTTCATTGATACTATTCTCATCTGCTCCACCACAGCCTTTATGCTGCTGCTGTCCGGGGTACCCATTGACGCCTACAGCGAGGGTATGAACTTTGTCCAGGCGGCGGTCCACGCCCAGGTGGGGGACTTTGGACCAATCTTTATTACCATTTCCATTTTCCTCTTTGCCTTCAGTTCCCTGGTGGGCAACTATTACTATACCGAGTCCAATTTCCGCTTTATCCGGGACTCCAAGGTGGGTCTGCTGATCTTCCGGCTCAGCTGTGTGGCGGCCATTTTCATCGGCGCCCAGATGAGCTTTTCCATGGTGTGGGATTTGGCGGACGTGCTCATGGGTCTGATGGCGCTGGTTAATCTGGGGGCCATCCTGCTGTTGGGCAATCAGGCATTAAAAGTGCTGAAAGATTACCAGAAACAGCGCAAAGCGGGGAAGAATCCGGTATATCGCCACGCAGAGGTGGGCATAGGCGACCCCACAGCGTGGGACGAACCCAGCGCCCGCAGGTGGGAAGATTGAGGGGCAGGAGCATAAAGCCCCTGCCACAGAAAGGAGGGCCGTCATGGGCTTTTCTCTGACAGAGGAACAACAGGAGGCAGTGGACAACCGGGGAGGTGGTCTGCTGGTTTCTGCCGCCGCCGGTTCCGGCAAAACCCGGGTGCTGGTGGAACGGCTGCTGAAACGGGTGGAAGAGGGGGCGGATATTGACCGTTTTTTGGTGATTACCTACACCAAAGCCGCCGCCGCCGAGCTGCGGGGCCGTATTGTGGAGGAACTGTCCGGCCGGTTGGCCGAGCGGCCTGCCGATCCCCATCTGCGCCGTCAGGCTACCCTGGTGTATCAGGCGGGAATCTCCACCGTCCACTCCTTTTGCGCCCAGTTGCTGCGGGAGTGCGGTCATTTGTTGGATTTGGACCCGGATTTCCGGCTGTGCGACGAGGGAGAAGCGGGCATTCTGATGCTCCGTGCCCTCAATGACGTGCTGGACAAACGCTATGAGGAGCTTCAGCCGGACAGCGAGTTTGCCCAGTTGGTGGATACTATGGCGGCGGGACGGGACGATGCCCGGCTCATTCAGATTGTGCTGGATATCCGGGGCAGAGTACAGGCCCATCCCAATCCGTCGGCCTGGCTGGATGTCCAGGAACAGACGCTGGCTCTGGAGGGCGTCACCGACCCGGCAGATACCCCCTGGGGAAAGCTGCTGCTGGCAGATGCCGCCGGACAGGCGGCCTACTGGCAGTCCAGAATGGAGGAGGCCAGACAACTGTGCGAACTGGATGACAATCTGCTGGCCAACTATGGGGACAGCGTGGCTCAGACTGCCAAGGCCCTGGAGCACTTTGTGGCGGCAGCGGCCCAGGGCTGGGAGGCGGCCCGCAGCCTGCTGCCCATTCCCTTCCCCACGGCAGGGCGGAAAAAGATGGTGGACGATCCCCAGGCGGCAGAGCGGGTCAAGGCCATCCGCACCACCTGCAAAAAACGGCTGGAAAAGCTGGGGGACTGGTTTGCCGACAGCGGCGCCCGCCTGCTGGACGACCTGCGGACGGTTTATCCTGCCATGCGTGGGCTGTTTGCCCTGGTGAAGGACTTTGAAACCGCCTATACCGCAGAGAAAGCCAGGCGTGGGGTACTGGATTTTGCCGATCTGGAGCATATGGCGGTGCAGCTGCTGGTGGGAGAGGATGGTAAGCCCACCGAACTGGCAAAGCAGTGGAGCACCCGGTATGACGAAATCATGGTGGACGAGTACCAGGACACCAATCAGGTGCAGAACGCCATTTTTTCCGCCATTTCCCAAAATGGAACCAATCTGTTTATGGTGGGAGACGTGAAGCAATCCATTTACCGCTTCCGGCTGGCCGATCCCACCATTTTTCTGGAAAAGTACCGCACTTTCCAGCCCTTTGACCAGGCAGAGAAGGGAGAAGAACGGCGGGTGATTCTCTCCCGCAACTTCCGCTCCCGGCCGGAGGTGCTGGAGGGGTGCAACTACGTATTCCGCAGCCTGATGTCGGTACCCTTTGGGGAAATGGACTATACCGACGATCAGGCCCTCTACCCCGGCGCCGACTTTGAACCCGATGGGACATACTGCGTGGAACTGAACGCCTTGAATGGGGATCTGGAGGAAGAGGAGGGCGTGGAACAGACCGGCCGTGATCTGCTGGAAGCCCGGTTTGCCGCCCGGCGGATTGAGGAACTGCTGGAGAGCGGCTTCCCTGTCTCTGACGGACAGGGGGGAACCCGCCCGGTCCGGCCCTCCGATATGGTCATTCTCCTGCGCTCTCCCAATACGGTGCTGCGCCACTATGCCAGGGCGTTGGGGGAGCGGAATCTCCTGTGGGAGGCTGAGGGGGGCGGGGACTTCTTCGGTGCGACAGAAATTTCGGTTGCCCTCTCTCTGCTGCAAATTGTGGACAATCCCCGGCAGGATGTGGCCCTGATCTCCGTGCTTCGCTCCCCGGTATACGGCTTTTCCGCCGACCGGCTGGCCCAGATCCGGGCATCCAGTCCGGACACCGATTTTTATGCCGCCCTGGCTGCTGATGAAGAGGCGGACAGCAAGGCTTTTCTGTCAGAGCTGGAGGAGCTGCGCTTTGGCGCAGGGGACAAGAGCAGCCATGAATTGCTGTGGCACATCTATGACCGCACCAATCTGCTGGGTATCTTCGGCGCCATGGGAGAGGGAGAGGCCCGGCAGGGGAATTTGCTGGCCCTGGCAGAACTGGCCCGGCAATTTGAAGGGGCAGGCCATAAGGGGTTGTTCCGTTTCCTTACCTACTTGACCCGCCTGCGGGAAAATGGGGCCAAGCTGGCCCCGCCTGTGGCGGGCCGCACCGGCGGCGGTGTGCGTATTATGAGCATCCACAAGTCCAAGGGTCTGGAGTTTCCTGTGGTGCTGCTGTGCGGGCTGGCCCGGCGGCTCAACCGGGAGGATATGAGCCGTCCTATCCTCTTCCATCCCAAGCTGGGGGTGGGGCCCAAGGGCCTGGATGTGGAGCGGGGCATTGAATTTACCACCCTGGCCCGCATGGCGGTGGCCCGTCAGCTGGAGCGGGAAATGATGGCGGAAGAGCTGCGGCTGCTCTATGTGGCCATGACCCGGGCCAAGGAAAAGCTGATTTTGTCGGTGGCCCTCACCGGCGGCGGCAGGGACCTGGACAAGCTGGCAGGGGATGCAGGCTATCCGGTAGACCCCCAGGTGCTGCTGGGATGCCAGAGTGTGGGCCAGTGGGTGCTGCTCTCAGCCCTGTGCCGCCCGGAGGGAGAAGCCCTCCGCAGGGCGGCAGGGCAGCTGGTGGAGGTGCCGGCAGCCCCCTTTGGCCTGCCCTGGGAGATTCGGTTTGTGGAAGGAACATCCCTGACCTGTGCGCCCCCTGCGGGACCTGTCATACCAAAGGAACAATCCAAAGAAACGGAAGCCGATGCGGAGCAGCTTGTCCAAATTCTCCGCTGGCGCTATCCACAGCAGGAAGAGGTGGACATTCCCTCCAAGCTTACCGCCACCCAGCTGAAAGGACGGATGCTGGATCAGGAGGTGGCTGAACAGTGCCAGCCTCCCGCCCGTCCCATTACCTTTGACCGTCCCCGGTTTGCTGCCCAGGAACTGGGCCTGACCGCTGCCCAGCAGGGTACCGCCCTCCATCTGGTGCTCCAGCACATCCGGTTTGACCAGACTGATACGGTAGAGGATGTTTCCCGGGAAATTCAGCGGCTGGTGGAAGAGCAGTATCTGACCCCTCAGCAGGGAGAGGCGGCAAATCCCGTCCCCATTGCCGCATTCTTTCAGTCCGCTCTGGGCAAAGAGCTGAAAATAGCCTCCTCTCTCCGGCGGGAGTTCAAATTCTCCATTCTGGTACCCGCTGCCAGATACTATCCCCAGGCGGGGGAGGGAGAACAGGTGCTCTTTCAGGGCGTGGTGGACTGCTTCTTTGAGACGGCAGAGGGAATCACAGTCATCGACTTCAAAACTGACAGGGTGACGGAGCGTGGCCTTGCCCAGCGGATGGAGCACTACCGGCCCCAGCTGGAGGCCTACAGCCATGCCCTGGAGGAGATCACCGGGAATCCGGTGGTGCGCCGGGTGCTGTGGTTCTTTGCCCGGAACCGGGGTGTGGAGCTGTAACTGCGAAAATTTGCGAAAAAAACAGTTGCATTCTGGGTTTCTTTGTGCTATCATATTCTAGCGTTTATAAGGCGTGGAGGTTTGCTGCGCCGGCTCATCCAGAACGAGAAAGAGGTGAACACATCATGAAGGAAGGCATCCATCCCAACTACGAACAGACCACCATTAAGTGTGCTTGTGGTAATGTGATCGAAACCGGATCTACCAAGAAGGACATTCGCGTGGAAGTCTGCTCCAAGTGTCACCCCTTCTTCACTGGCAAGCAGAAGATGGTGGATACTGGCGGACGTGTCAGCCGCTTCAACAAGAAGTTCGGCCTGGACAAGAAGTAAGTTCGTATGTGGGACCCGTACCGGTTTCGGTACGGGTCCTTTTTCATCCGCAACGGCATAGGATAGTCACAAGGAGGGAAACGCCATGTTTGAAAAAATCGACCCAAAAGCATTGCGGCAGAATGTATTTTCCATGATTGGCGACCAGTGGATGCTCATCACCGCCGGGACTGAGGATAAGTGCAATACCATGACCGCCAGCTGGGGCGGGCTGGGAGTGCTGTGGGGTAAGCCGGTAGCCACCGTATATATCCGTCCCCAGCGGTACACCCTGGAATTTGTGGAGCGGGAGGACACCTTTACCCTGTCCTTCTTTGGGGCAGATTATCGGAAGGCCCTCAGTCTGTGCGGCTCCAAGAGCGGCCGGGACATGGACAAGGTGAAGGAGTGCGGCTTTACGGTGGCCGCAGCCCAGGGAGCGCCCTATTTTGAAGAGGCAGAGCTGGTGCTGGTGTGCAAAAAAGCCTACTGGCAGGATATGGACCCCACCCACTTCCTGGATGGGGAGATTGACGAAAAATGGTATCCCCAGAAGGACTATCACCGGATTTTCATTGGCGAGATTGTAGAGGTCTTGCGCAAGGTATGAGACAGGGCGCCCGGTGCGCCTGTAATACGGAGGACAAATGACAGAAAACCAAGAGAAAAAAGCCATCAACCGGGCTGTGCTGGTGGGCCTGAACGCCCACTGCCTGTCCCGGGAGGAGAATGCCGATGACTCCTCTATGGAAGAGCTGGCCGACCTGCTGGAAACAGCCGGGGGAACGTGCGTGGGAATGGTGTTCCAGAACAAGGATGCCCCCGACCCCCGTACCTTCATCGGCGAGGGCAAGGTAGCCGAGGTCAGGGAACTGGTGGAGGCTATGGAGGCCGATATGGTCATTGTGGACAATCCGCTGTCTCCCTCCCAGCAGCGGGCCTTGTCTGAAGATTTGAAGGTACAGGTGCTGGACCGGGCTGCCCTGATTCTGGATATTTTTGCCCAGCGGGCCCGCACCAGAGAGGGCCGGCTTCAGGTGGAGCTGGCCCAGTACCAGTATCTGCTCCCCCGGCTGCTGGGCATGTGGACCCACCTGGAACGGCAGGAGGGGGCCATCGGCACCCGGGGTCCCGGCGAGACCCAGCTGGAAACCGACCGGCGGCATATCCGCCGGAAAATCCAGAAGCTGCGGGAGGAGCTGGAGCAGGTACGGCGGGTCCGGGCCACCCAACGCTCCCGCCGGGAGAAGAATGAGGTGCCGGTGGTGGCCCTTGTGGGCTACACCAATGCGGGAAAATCCACCCTGCTGAACAAACTCACCGGGGCGGATATCCCTGCCAACAACCGGCTCTTTGATACCCTGGATACCACAACCCGCACGCTGGAGATTTCCGATACCTGCCGGGTGCTCCTCAGCGATACGGTAGGCTTTATCCGCAAGCTGCCCCATCATCTGGTAGAGGCATTCAAGGCCACCCTGGAGGAGCTGACCTATGCCGACCTGCTGCTCCACGTCATTGATACCTCCAATCCAGAGTGGCGGGAGCAGGCTGAGGTAGTGGAAAAACTCATTGTGGAGCTGGGCGCCCAGCAGACACCCCGCATTGACGTATTCAATAAGATTGACCGCTGCCCCAGTGAGATTCTTCCCCACGGCGCCGATATTGTATCGGTGTCCGCCAAGACCGGCCAGGGGCTGGAGGAGCTGCTGGAGAAAATCAGGGGGCGGCTGGATACCGGCGCCCATCGGGTGGTGCTTCATATCCCCTATGACAAGGGGGGGATTGTGGACCTGCTCCACCGGGAGGCCAAGGTGGACCGGGTGGACTACGGCGAGGCCATTGAGGTGGAGGCAGTTTGTACCCCTGTCCAGCTGGGCCGTCTGAAAGACTATATTGTCTCCGGCTGGACGCCCCCCAAAGAGTTCTGGGAGGATTAAAATACGAGGAGGGAGAACCTTGAAGGTACTGGAAACAGAGCGCCTGATGTTGCGCCCCTTTACCGAGGCCGACGCTGAAGAGCTGTACCGCTATGCAAGCCACCCCGAGGTGGGGCCTCCGGCAGGGTGGAAACCCCATGAAAGCGCAGAGGAGAGCTTACAGGTCATCCGGGATATCTTCTTGCCCTCTGATGCCCTGGCTATGGTGCGTAAATCTGACGGGCGGCTCATTGGCTCTGCCGGTTTTGTGGACAGGCACCGTACAGAGCTGGGTACCCCCAGTGAGGAGGTAGGCTATTCCCTGGCCCGGGACTGCTGGGGACAGGGCTTTACGCCGGAGGCAGTGAACGCCATTCTCCGCCATGCCTTTGAGGAACTCCACTATGCCGTGATCTGGGCGGCCTATTACGATGGCAATATGAAATCCAAACGGGTGATGAACAAGTGCGGTCTGACCTATCGCCTGTCCCGGATAGAGCCGGTACTCCAGCTGGGGGAAACCCGGCTGGCCCATTACTATGCTATCACCAGAAGGGAGTGGGAGTCCAGATGACAGAATATCTCATCCCCACAGCAGAGGCCCAGGCAGAGCTTGTGGAAAAGCGCTCCCGGTTCATCGGCCATGTCTGGCCGGTGGACAGCGAGGAGGAGGCCAGAAGCTATATTGAGGCCACCAAAAAGAAGCACTATGACGCCCGGCACAACTGCTGGTGCTACCGGCTCAAAGAGGGAGGCGTGGAGCGCTACTCCGATGACGGGGAGCCTCAGGGTACTGCCGGACAGCCCATGCTCAACGTATTTCAGCGGGAAGATGTCACCAACGTGTGCTGTGTGGTGACACGCTATTTTGGCGGGGTGCTGCGGGGGGCGAGCGGATTGGTGCGGGCCTATACCCAGAGCGCCAAGGATGCCCTGGATGCTGCCGGGATTTCTGTGGTGCGCCGGTGGGTGGAGGTGGCCGTCACCTGCCCCTACTCCTACTTTGAACGGGTGCGCCAGGAAGGGGAGGCCTGCGGCGGCGTACCAGGAGAGACCGACTATGCCGCCGACGTGACCCTCCATCTGCTGCTGCCCGAGGAGCAGGTGGACTCCTTCTCCGCCCGGCTGACCGAGCTGACCGCCGGTGGGATTGCACCGGTGGTGCTGGGAGAGGATTTCCGGGCGGTACCCAGAAGATAATACATGGAAACAATTCTGCCCCATTGCCGGTACATTGGCAATGGGGCAGAATCATATGGTGCGGAATGATCAGGCATAGGTATCAATATAGGTACCCATGCTGGGCTGCTGAGGCAGCATGTTCAGCAGCTGCTGTGCGGCGGTCTCCTGGGTATCCATGGCCTTCTTGGTCAGAGCCAGGGAATAGGACTGCTGAAGCTTGGCAGCAGAGAGGGAGGTGGCGGTAGCGGCAATGCTGTCAACCATACTCATAGACAGGACTCCTTCCATCAGAAATCGACGGCCAGTGATGGGCTGCATCCCGGCTTGGGCTGATTATAGCACAGCGGAGCGGTAAAGTCGAGAGTCCGTATCGTAAAAAACAGACGCACACCGGATGGGTGTACGTCTGTTGATACCGGGGAAATTACAGCTTGTGGCTTTCACCTGCGTTGCGGATGGCAGCCAGAATGCCCTCCAGATCCATACCCATGGCCGAAGAAACCGCTGCCACAATGGCGCCTTCCACCAGAGGGCCGTCTGCCAAGCGTATCTCCACGCCGTCCAGTGCGTCAATCACCATTTCGGTGGTCATAATGGCGCTGCCCATATCAAAGAGCACCACCACCCCTTCGGGGAAAGATACCGACTGTACGGCTTCCAGGATGCGCTCAAAATCGGTGCCGATGCCGCCGTCGGGCAGACCGCCCGCCGCAGCCACCGGTGCATTGGCTGCCATCTGAAGGGCCAATTCCCTGGCCCCTTCGGCAACCTTCTGACTATGGGAGACAATGACAATCCCTACCATGTTCCAGTCCTCCTCAGGTGTAATGCTTGGCCAGGACAGAGAACAGCAGGGTAAAGGAGGTGGCGCCGGGGTCCTGATGGCCCAGGCTCCGCTCTCCCAGGTAGCTGGCACGGCCCTTGGTGGCAATCATATCCTTGGTCTTTTCCACACCCTCCTGGGCGGCGGCCAAACCGGCGGCCCAGACCTCACTGGAGGAGGCGCCCGCCTTGGCCTGCATGGCCTCCAGAGCGGGTACCATGGCGTCCAGCATGGTCTGTTCGCCAGTGGTGGACTTACCCCGCAGCTTTACCCCTTCCACAGCGGCGGACAGCATGGACAGGAAATCCTCCAGCGTTACCTGATCCTTGCCGTTAGCCACCACGGCGGCCTTCATAAAGGCGGTGCCGTACAGAGGGCCGGAGGCCCCGCCTACGGTGGACACCAGGGTCATGCCCACTGTTTTCAGCAGGGTGCCCACGTCCTTGTCTGCCAGACCGGGCAGCTTTTCCACCACGGCCTGAAAGCCACGGGCCAGATTGATGCCGTGGTCGCTGTCTCCGATGGGCATGTCCAGCTCGGTCAAAAAGTCCTTGTTTTCCTGAATGATATCATTCATTTCCTTGAGCATTGCAATGAGATCGGCAGTGTTTGCCATGTGCGGTCTGCCTCCTTTGGTTAAGCCTGATATGCGGGGGTGTCGGCGGGGGCGTCCAGCAGGGCCTTCAGCTCATCATCCAGCCGCAGCAGGCTGATGGAGAAGCCTGCCATCTCCAGAGAGGTCATATAGTTGCCCACCAGAGTCTTATAGACCTTGATGCCCTTTTCTGCCAGCACGTCGGCCACCCGGTTGTTGATGATGTACAGTTCCATCAGGGGGGTAGCACCCGAACCGTTCACCATGACGGCCACTTCGCTGCCGCTGTAGTCGATATCGGCCAGAATCTTGTCCAGCAGATGGTCGGTGATCTGGTTGGCGGTCATGATCTTTTCCTTGTGGGTACCCGGCTCGCCGTGGATGCCGATGCCCACCTCCATCTCGTCCTCGCCAATCTCAAAGCCGGGCTTACCGGCGGCGGGTACGGTACAGGGGGTGAGGGCGGCGCCCATGGTGCGCACGTTGTCAATGACCTTCTGGGCCACTGCATGGACTTCCTCCAGGGTGGCGCCCTGCTCTGCCTTGGCGCCGGCCAGCTTATGGACAAAAATGGTGCCTGCCACACCCCGGCGGCCGGTGGTGTACAGGGAGTCCTGCACTGCCACATCGTCGTTGGTGACCACGCTCATGCACTTGATGCCGTCCATTTCTGCCATCTCGGCAGCCATTTCAAAATTCATCACGTCGCCGGTATAGTTTTTGATCACCAGCAGCACGCCGGCAGGGGTGGCAACCTCACGGATGGCAGCTTCCACCTGATCGGGGGTGGGGGAGGTAAAGACAGCCCCTGCAACCGCTGCGTCCAGCATACCCTTGCCCACAAAACCGCCGTGGGCAGGCTCATGGCCGGAGCCGCCGCCGGAAACCAGGGCCACCTTATCGGTCTTTTTCTCTGCACGGACCAGCACGTTATAGTCGGGGAGCTTCTTCAGATGCTGCGGATGGGCCTTTGCGATGCCTTGGAGCATTTCCAGCTCTACGTCTTCCACACGATTCAAAAGCTTTTTCATTGCAGGTTCTCCTCCGTTTTCTGTTGGTATTCCGGCTGGCAGAGCCGGTTGGATCACAGTACTTGTGCCTGTACATTTTAACATATAGATTTTTCGGATACAACATTGAATTTGGAAGAATTGTTCTTTATAATGATAGCTGCTTTCCTGCCGTTCCTCTGGGACGGCAGGGGATCTCTCACAAAAGACAAGGAGGCCTGTCCTATGTATGCCAAAGAGGTTGTTGTGTCCAATGCCAGCGGGCTGCACGCCCGCCCTGCCGCCGATCTGGTGAAGTTTTGTACCCAGTTTCCCTGCAAGCTGACCCTGACCGGCGGCCGTGCGCCGGTGGACGCCAAAAGTATTTTTGCCATGATGTCTGCGGCCATTAAGCCGGGGACCACCCTCACTGTGACCGGAGACGGGGAGCGGGAAGAGGAAGCGGTGGAGGCTGTGTGCCAGTACATCGCAACCCTGGAGGACTGATCGCATGGGAGCAATCAAAGGGATGGGAGCCAGCGGCGGCCGCACCCTGGCCCCTGCCTTCCTGTATCGGAGTGTCTGCCTGCCCGACCCGGAGGAACGCCGTCCGGAAGCTGTCACTGTTCAGCAGGCCCAGGCAGCGGTGGATGAGGCTGTGCAGGCAGTGGACAAGGCCCTGGAACGGGCAGCTGCCGGGGCAGATGAGGCCGGACGGCAGATTCTGGAGATGCACCGGGTCATGCTGGTGGATTCGGTCTTTCAGGCCGGGATTACCCAGGCCCTGGAAGAGGGGTGGTCGGCAGGGGCTGCGGTGGTGCGTTCCACCCAGTCTCTGGTGGACATGCTGACCGCCCTCAATGATCCGCTTTTTACAATGCGGGTACCAGATACCAGGGAAGTGGGTACCCGTCTGTGCTGCCAGCTGACGGGAGAAACCTACCCGGACCTGTCCGGTCTGGAACAGCCGGTGGTGCTGCTGGGGGAGGATCTGCCCCCCTCTCT
>CALWOK010000097.1 GCA_944383125.1 uncultured Flavonifractor sp. | reverse complement strand
TGCCCGGTGATTGGAGTTCCCCCTCCCGCTTTGTCCGTCTGGCCTTTTTGAAGCACTATGCTGTGCCGGGAGACCATGAGGCCCAGGGAGTGAGCCGGATGCTGCATCTTATGCAAAGTGCGGCCTTCCCCCTGGGAATGGTGCGGGTGAGCCACCAGAGCCCTGTTACTGACTTGGACAAACAGGTGGAGCCCTATGACTACACAGTCTATACCACCATTTCCTGTGCCCAGTCTCTGCGTTTCTATTGGACCACCTACGAAAATCAGCGGGTACAATATGCGGAGCTGGGAGCCCTGTTGAATTGCCAGAAACCATTTCAGATTCCTCTTGAGCCCACCCCTGATTTTCGCTGTGTGACCCCCACACAAATTTAATATCCAAACCGTGGGGAGCGCCACTCTGCTCCACAATCGCTTCCTTGCAGATAACCCCCGAGCCAAATGGCCCGGGGGTTCTCTCTGTTACAGGAAGGATTTTCTGATTTGCTGCACTATGGGGAAAATAGTTTAGGAGAGGGTAAAGGATTGGACATGGTGGGCCAATTGTTCGGCTTGGGCATACAGCTCCTGGGCAGCAGCGGCGGACTGCTGAGAGGTGGCAGAGTTATTCTGTACCACAGCGCTGATCTGCTCCAGTCCCAAGCTGATCTGGGCCAGGGCAGTAGACTGTCCATCCAACAGCTCCAACACCTGCCCGGTGAGCTTGACAGACTGGGCCGAGGCGTCGGTGGTGCTATGGATGAGCTGGGCCGCCTCACCAGCCAGTTCCCTGCCCTGTGCCACCGCTTTTAAGGTGCTTTGCACCAGCTGGGCAGTTTCTGCGGCCTCTTGGCTGCACTTGACCGCCAGATTGCGCACCGCATCGGCCACTACCGCAAAGCCTTTCCCGGCGGTCCCGGCCCGAGCGGCCTCCACGGCGGCATTGAGGGCAAGCAAGTTGGTCTGAAACGCAATGTCATCAATGGACTTGACGATATCTCCCACCCGTTCGGAGGCAGTGTCAATCTGCTCCATAGACTCCAGCATACGCTTCATTTTCTCATTGGTGCGCATAGCCAGTTCCCCAGCCTGTTCAGCGCTGGCACTGGTAGAAGCAGCGTCCTGAACGGCGCTTTTCATCCGCTGGGACAACTCTGCCACGGCAGCGGACAGCTCTTCCACAGAGCTGGCCTGCTGGGTGGCCCCCTGAGCCAGCCCCTGAGCGGCAGCGGAAACCTGACCGGAGGCGTCCGTCACCTGCTGGGCGGTACTCTGTACCACTTGAATGAGCTGATTTTCCTGGTCTACCATGTGGCGGATGGCCTGCTGCATAGTGTGGAAATCTCCCTGGAAGGTGAGAGTATCGTCATACACCAGTCGCCCGGCGGCAATTTCCTCCATAGCGGTGTTGACATGGGATACATACCGGTCCAGCGTCTCACAGCTCTCATTAAACCACTGGGCGATTTTTCCGAAATCATCCTGGCTGAGTACCGCAACCCGCGTGCTGAGCTGTCCGTTCCGCAGGCCCTCCATGCCGGAAAACAGCCCATCTACCGACTTGCTGATGGAGTTGGACATTTTAAAGGTAATCACCAAGCAGCACACCGCCGCTGTCGCTATAAATCCCCCCAGCACCCACATAACGGTCAGAGTACCTGCTCCCAAGCGGTTGAGCATTTCCTGCCCCTGACTGCTGTGGGCGTCAATCAGCTCCACCATCAAGTCGTCCACCTGCTGCCCCTCGGGTAAAAGTTCCCCGATAAAGAGCTGGAGGGCCTGGGGATACTCCCCCGCTGCTACCAGCTCAACCACCTGAGTTTGGGCGGTATAGTACTGCTGTAACAGCTGTTCCAACTCCTCCACCATGCCATCCTCCACATGGGCCAGATAGCCCGCCTGGTCGATGGCCTCAAAGCCCTCTGTTAAGGTAGTCCAGTTTTCCGTCAGCTCCCTCAGCAGCTCCTCCTGCCCCCCTACCTGGAGCAGCAGCGTACTGGTCAGCACCTGGTTTTGCTTGAAGTTCGCCAGCAGACGGTTGACGACCCCCTGGGATTGGCCAAAATCGGTATACAGCTCCTTGCTCCGCATAAAGACTGTCCCAATTCCATAGGCCCCAATCACTCCCGCTGTGAAACATAGAAATAACACCGTCAGAAAGGCCAGCTGTAACTTCCGACGGATAGATAAATTGCGGATAAACGCCTTCATGGCTTTCGCTCCTTCTGCCTGCGGCCCGGGCGGTTGCCCCCACAGGCCAAGTAATCCGTCCTATTTCTATGCTACGCCCTCACATTCGGTTCCTTTTGTCCCAGTGCAACAAAATAAAAACATCCCTCCCGGCGCATACCGCGCCAGGAGGGACAAACGGGACTAAAATGTGAATTCTTTCCTAAAATTTGCGTATTTCGTTTCCTTAGTGCCGGAAAATAGCCATCAG
Source organism: uncultured Flavonifractor sp. (assembly GCA_944383125.1). Classification (GTDB taxonomy): domain Bacteria; phylum Bacillota; class Clostridia; order Oscillospirales; family Oscillospiraceae; genus Flavonifractor. The sequence continues at coordinate 461 of CALWOK010000097.1, read as the reverse complement.
GCGCTCCAGCTCTTCTTCGTCCTGTACAAAATTCTCCATCAGGCTATACAAGCTCTGGGCGTCCATACGCTTTCCGGCAATCTGGCCAAGCAGAGCCTGATATTGAGCCTGCTGCTCAGCGTCGCCGCTGCGCAGAGAGCTGAAATGCTGGGTGAAGCCGTTGAGCAGTTTGATAACCTCCTCATTTTTCAGCCCGCCCAAGTCCACGGTACGGCCGCCGTACTTTTTGCCCTGCAAATCCGTCTTCAATCCGCCGGTGCTGGAGCCCTCTTCCGACTCCGCGGCGGCGTTGTGCATATGCCCGGTCTGGTTCATCCGGTAGGGGGAATCGGACTCCAGGCCCACCAGAAGACCGCCCGCCTTATCTGCGGTGCTGGTCTTTTTGCCAATGTACATGTGGCCGCTGCGGCCATCGGCGTTAATCAGCGCGCCCCGTCCGCCTTCTCCGGCGACGCCTTCCC
>CALWOK010000096.1 GCA_944383125.1 uncultured Flavonifractor sp. | reverse complement strand
GGGGGGCGCCCACCACACTCGTGACCCAGGATGCCACCCATGTGCTGGCAGGGCGGAGCGCCCTGGAGCTGTTGTTACGCAATGGGGGAGCACTTCAGGTACGCCGGGAACTGACCCTTGCCGCAGTTGCGGCAAACCCCTGGTCGGCTTACGGCTGGCACTTTGAACCGGATGCATTTCTATCTGCCCTCCGCCAGGCCATTGACCTGCCGGTGGTAAATGTGAAGGAGGAATCCCATGGAACTGACCCATGAACTGCGGGTAAATGCCGGACTCCAGTGGGTGCTGGAGCGGCTCAGCCCCCTGTCTCCCTTCGGCAAGACGGCGGCCCGCCACCTCCGTTGGTATGGCCCCGGGCAGGAGGAGGCGCTGGAGGAGGAATTTGACAATGTGGCGCTGGCCATGGAGCTGTGGAGCGCCGGAGGGACCCAGCCGGCAGACTGCGGTTTTCCGCCCAGGCTTGCCCCGGCGGCCCGGGCAGAAGGGGCCGCCGCCCTGCGGGGCGTCACCAAAGCCCTCCCTCTGTTTCACGACATCAAAGGCTCCTTTGACCGGGAGCCGGGGGTCCCCTTTGACCTGGTGGAGCTCTTTGAGATCAAGCACTTTCTGGTGACGCTGGAGCAGGTGGTGGACGCCTATGGGCAGATGCCCGCCATGGGGGGGATTTCCTTCCCCTCCCTCCAGGAAGCCTTGGAGCTGATGGACCCGGAGGGGCGGCGGCTGCCCACCTTCTCCATCGTCAATGCCTACCACAACGACCTGACTCCCCTCCGGGCGGAAAAGGCCAAGCTGGAAAAGGCCATCCGCATGACCCCCGAGGACAAACGGGGGCCTTTGCTGGAAAAACGGCGGGTGCTGGCGGTGCAGGAGGATCAGCTGGAGCTGGTGGTGCGGCAGGACCTTACCCGGAAGATGATGGACTACCGGGGGCGCTTTGTGGCCAACATGGATACCCTGGGACGGCTGGATCTCATCGTAGCCAAGGCCAAGCTGGCCCTGCGGCACCGGTGTGTCCGGCCCCGGCTGAGCGGGGATCAAACCATCCGGCTGGAAGGGGTGATCCACCCTCAGGTGGCGGAGGATCTGAGAGAGCGGGGGGAAGCCTTTACCCCTCTGGATCTTCGGCTGGGCAAAGGATGTACCGTCATTACCGGCGCCAATATGGGGGGGAAGACGGTGTCGCTCCGCTCTGCGGTGCTGACCTTGCTGCTGTGCCAGAGCGGCTTTTTCGTGTTTGCCCAAGCTGCCTCTCTCCCGTTGTTCCACCGGGTGGATCTCATTCTGGCAGACAGCGGGCCGGGGGCGGGAGGGCTGTCCTCCTTTGGCAAAGAGGTCTATCTGCTGGACAATCTGCTGCGGGAAACCAGAACGCAGTTTTTCTTTGTGGCCCTGGATGAGTTTGCCAGGGGTACCAATCCACAGGAGGGGGCATCTCTGGCCCGGGCGTTGGTGCGCCACCTGGGGAGCCGGGACTGTGTGGCGCTGATGACCACCCACTATGACGGGGTGAGCGACGTGGCAGAGGCCCACTACCAGGTGGCCGGCCTGGTGCGGGAGATCCAGGGGGACGAAGGGGACGACCCCCGCAAGCGCATTGCCCGGCGGATGGACTACCGGCTGCTGTCCGCTCCGCCCGGGGCGCCCTGCCCCAGAGATGCGCTGCGGGTATGCCGGCTGCTCAAGCTGGATCAGGAATTGATGGAGCTGTTCCAGGCGGATCTGTAGCATGGACGAAAAAAAGGCCGCCCAACCGGGCGGCCTTTTTGGACAGCAGTATGCTAATGCTGTCCTGCTGTAGCGCACAAAAGTATCTGTACCAAAGAAAAATTTTGTCGCACTAAAAAATTAAAAAATAGTTGACAAATAAAGACGGGTAGCGTATAGTGGATTTGTAAAAAATGAATAATACGCATGGATAGAGGTGCGGAGTGCAAGGTACCGGTGCAATGGAAAGGGCTGGCGAGTCCGATGGGTTCCGGGAATGTCCACTCCGCCGAAGGGGGACGTGAATCGCACAGCCCTCCCCCTGAGCCGTAGGCCCAGCGCTTGCGGCTTGTCATGAGGTACATGGAGCGCTATTTGTGTCTGAACGAGAGAGTCACCTCCCGCAGGCATAAATAGTGTTTTTTTGTTCATGAAGCGCTATCACGCCGGGAGAAGCATTCAGCCCGGGGTGATAGCGCTTATTGTTTTGAGAGAAAACTACAGGGGAAAAAGGAGGCGCATCGTCATGGAGAAGCTTATCATTACCGCAGCCATCTGCGGGGCGGAGGTCACCAAGGCCCACAACCCCGCCGTACCCTACACGGTAGAGGAGATGGTGCGGGAGGCCAAAAGCGCATTTGAGGCCGGGGCGGCGGTCATTCATGTCCATGTCCGGGAGGATGACGGTACCCCCACCCAGGACCGGGAGCGGTTCCGGGTGGTACTGGACGCCATCCGGGCGGCCTGTCCCGGGGTGATTCTGATTCCGTCCACCGGCGGAGCGGTGGGGATGACCGCTGAGGAGCGGCTCCAGCCCACCGAACTCTTCCCCGAAATGGCCACGCTGGACTGCGGTACCTGCAACTTTGGGGACGATGTATTTACCAACGACATGCCCACCATGCGGGCCTTTGGCAAGCGGATGCAGGAAAACCACATCAAGCCGGAGTATGAATGCTTTGAGATCGGCCATCTGGATACCATCCTGACCATGGCAAAGAAGGGGGAGGTACCGGGAGCCCCCATGCAGTTCAACTTTGTGCTGGGGGTATCGGGCTGTACGCCGGCCACCGTGGGCAACCTGGATTATCTGGTCAAGCAGATCCCCGCCGGCTCCACCTGGACCGTAACCGGTGTGGGCCGGGGCGCCTGGCCCATGGCTGCGGCGGGCATCATCATGGGCGGCAACGTCCGGGTGGGCTTTGAAGACAACATCTATCTGGAAAAGGGCCGCAAGGCGGCCTCCAACGGCGAGCTGGTTGCCAAGGTGGTGCGGCTGGCCAAAGAGCTGGGCCGTGAAATTGCCACCCCCGACGAGGCCCGCAGAATCCTCTCGCTGAATTGAACCAATCCCAGTCCCATCAACCAACTGAATGAAATGGAGGAATCTTCTATGCAGAAGAAAGGCAATAAGTACGGCACCCATCGTGTGATCGAGCCTCAGGGCCTGCTGACCCAGGCCGCCAAGAAGATTGACAATACCATGGAGTGCTACTCCAATGAAATTCTGTGCGATGTGTCCGCCCTGAACATTGACTCTGCCTCCTTCACACAGATTTATGAAGCCTGTGAGAAGGACCTGGCCCGCACCGAGCAGATGATTCTGGATATCGTGGGCGAGCGGGGCAAGACACAGAACCCGGTCACCGGCTCCGGCGGAATGTTCATCGGTACCGTCCGGGAGATTGGTGAGGATCTGGCGGGCAAGATTGACCTGAAGGTGGGCGACAAGATTGCCTCCCTGGTGTCCCTCTCCCTGACCCCCCTGAAGATCAGCAAGATCAAGGGAATCCATCCCGAAATTGACCGGGTGGACGTGGAGGCCCAGGCCATCCTGTTTGAGTCCGGTCTGTACGCCAAGCTGCCCGACGATATGAGCGAGGAGCTGGCCCTGGCTGCCCTGGACGTGGCAGGCGCCCCCGCCCAGACTGCCAAGCTGGTAAAGCCCGGCGACTCCGTCCTCATTCTGGGCGGCGCCGGCAAGGGCGGCATGATGTGCTGCTACGAGGCCATGAAGCGGGTGGGTCCCACCGGCAATGTGGTGGCCCTGGTGATCTGCCAGGAGGACGCCGATCTGCTCAAGAGCATGAACCTGTGCCATCACGCCATTGTAGGCTCCGCCACCAACCCCACCGAGGTGCTGGAAAAGTCCCTGGCCGTCAACAATGGCAAGGAGTACGATGTGTCCATCCTCATCGTCAACGTACCCGCCTGTGAGATGGCCGCCATTCTGCCCGTCCGTGACAACGGCGTGGTGTACTTCTTCTCCATGGCCACCGACTTTGCCAAGGCCGCTCTGGGCGCCGAGGGCTGCGGCAAGGACGTCACCATGATTGTGGGCAACGGCTACACCAAAGACCATGCTGAAATTACCCTGTCCGAGCTGCGGGAAAATCCCCAGTTGAAAGCCTACTTTGAGAAGAAGTACCTGTAAGGCAACCTAAAAAGCTGATCCGCTCAGCCGCCGGATTCTGCCGGCCGCACCTTTTGGTGCGTTCAAGCGTTTTGCGCAGCAAAACCTTGCCGCAGGGGCAATTCATTTGCCCCGAGGATGTCAAATTCCAGGGTCCCCACGTAATGGAACATTGGGTGGGGCAGAAAATCCCCGGCTGAAGGCTTAGTTTGAGAAAAAGTATCTGTAACTGTTTTCCCGCCGTCAGGCGGGCAGGCATTTGATGTGACAAGGCCGCAGCGCTGTATTCCGCCCGGTGGCAGACGGAGACACTCCTCCTCCCCAACCCTGTGCTCCGCCGTCCCCTTTGGAAGGGCTTTCTGTGGTCAACGCATCCCCACACTGACTGAGAAAGGATGACCTTGTTATGGTAGAATCCCGCCGTAAGATCCTGTTTCCCGATGTGACCGACGAGCAGTGGAACGACTGGCACTGGCAGGTGAAAAACCGCATCGAGACGCTGGAGGAGATGAAAAAGTATGTGGATCTGACCCCTGAAGAAGAGGAAGGCGTCAAGGCCTGCCTGGGTACCCTGCGCATGGCCATCACACCTTACTACCTGTCCCTTATCCAGCCGGGCGACCCCAACGACCCTGTCCGGCTCCAGGCGGTTCCCACCGGCAAGGAGCTTCACAAGTCGGCAGCCGACCTGCTGGACCCCCTCCATGAGGACGAAGATTCTCCCGCTCCCGGCCTGACCCACCGCTACCCCGACCGCTGCCTGCTGCTCATCACCGACCAGTGCTCCATGTACTGCCGCCACTGTACCCGCCGCCGCTTTGCCGGTCAGAATGACGCCGGCCTGCCGGTGGATCAGGTGGACCAGGCCATCGAGTACATCCGCAATACCCCTCAGGTCCGTGACGTGCTGCTCTCCGGCGGCGACGCCCTGCTGGTAAGCGATGAGCGGCTGGAGTATATCATTGCCAAGCTGCGGGAGATTCCCCATGTGGAAATCGTCCGGATCGGCTCCCGTACTCCCGTGGTGCTCCCCCAGCGCATTACCCCCCAGCTGTGCAATATGCTGAAGAAGTACCACCCTGTTTGGCTGAATACCCACTTCAACCATCCCAATGAGATTACCCCCGAGTCTGCCGCTGCCTGTGCCCGTCTGGCCGACGCCGGTATCCCCCTGGGCAACCAGAGCGTGCTGCTGGCCGGCATCAACGATTGCGTCTATACCATGAAAAAGCTGGTCCATGAGCTGGTGAAGATCCGGGTGCGCCCCTACTATATTTACCAGTGCGACCTGTCCATGGGCCTGGAGCACTTCCGCACCACCGTCAGCAAGGGCATCGAGATCATCGAGGGCCTGCGGGGCCACACCTCCGGCTATTGTGTCCCCACCTTTGTGGTGGATGCCCCCGGCGGCGGCGGCAAGACTCCGGTCATGCCCCAGTACGTTATCTCCCAGTCCCCCCATAAGGTCATTCTGCGCAATTATGAGGGCGTGATCACCACCTATACCGAGCCTGAACACTATACCGACTGCCAGTGCGACTACTGCACCGGCAAGAAGAAGGTAGAGCTGATGGGCGTGGCCGGTCTGGAGCGGGGCCAGCAGCTGTCCATGGAGCCTGCGGGCCTGGAGCGCCACAAGCGTTCCCACCACGAAGTGTAATGTACGTTCCGGCGGATCGCCGCCCAGCAGCGGCGATCCGCTTCCCCCTCCTTTTGAACTTACAGAGAATGGAAGTGATTGATGTTGGAATCTAAGCTGAATCTGGATTTCAAGCTGGTGGAGGAGGCCCGGGCCCATGCCTCCCGGGTGGCTGACGATACCCAGCGTTTCATTGACGGCTGTACCACGGTAGCTGTCGAACGTACCATCTGCCGTCTGTTGGGGATTGACGGGGTGGATGCCTCTGACGTACCCCTGCCCAACGTGGTGGTGGAGCACCTGATGGACAAGGGGGCGCTGCCCCAGGGGGCCGCCTTCTGGATTGGCAACGCCATGGTGGAGACCGGAAAGACCCCCCAGGAGATTGCGGAGGCGGTGGCAAAGGATGAGCTGGAGCTGACCGCCCTGCCCACCCACAGTGAGGATGAGATCCACGCCGCCCTGGACCCCATTGTCCAGGACAGCCTGGCCAAAATCCGTACCCGCCGCAAGCGCCGGGAGGACTTTATTGCCAGCCACGGCGGAGAGAAGCAGGGTCCCTGGATTTACCTGATTGTGGCCACCGGCAATATCTATGAGGACGTGGTGCAGGCCACTGCCGCCGCCCGTCAGGGGGCCGACGTGATTGCCGTGATCCGCACCACCGGTCAGTCCCTGCTGGACTATGTACCCTACGGCGCTACCACCGAGGGCTTTGGCGGCACCTACGCCACCCAGGAAAACTTCCGCCTGATGCGGGAGGCCATGGACAAGGTGGGGGAGGAGCTGGGCCGCTATATCCGGGTGTGTAACTACTGTTCCGGCCTGTGTATGCCTGAAATTGCCGCCATGGGCGCCTTTGAGGGCCTGGACGTCATGCTCAACGATGCCCTGTACGGCATTCTCTTCCGGGACATCAACATGCAGCGCACCCTCATTGACCAGTCCTTCTCCCGGGCCATCAACGCCTACGCCGGCGTGGTCATCAACACCGGCGAGGACAACTATCTCACCACCGCCGACGCCGTGGAGGAGGCCCATACCGTATTGGCCTCCCAGTTCCTCAATGAGGCCTTTGCCCTCCGGGCCGGTCTGCCCGAGGAGCAGATGGGTCTGGGTCACGCCTTTGAGATTGACCCCGACGTGGAAAACGGTTTCCTCTATGAGCTGGCCCAGGCTGAAATGGCCCGTGAAATCTTCCCCAACGCCCCGCTGAAGTATATGCCCCCCACCAAGTTCATGACGGGCAACATCTTCCGGGGCCATGTACAGGACGCCCTGTTCAACATGGTGACAATCCTGACCAACCAGAAGATCCACCTGCTGGGCATGATGACCGAGGCCATCCATACGCCCTTCCTGTCCGACCGCTTCCTGGCCATCCAGAATGCCCAGTACATCTTCCGCACCATGCACGACCTGGGCAGCGAGATTGTCTTTAAGGAAGGGGGCATCATGCAGAACCGGGCGGCCGATGTGCTCCACAAGGCCACCGACCTGCTGGGCCAGATTGAACAGCTGGGTATTTTTGAAACCCTGGAGCGGGGTATCTTTGCCGACATCAAGCGTCCCCGTGACGGCGGCAAGGGCCTGGACGGCGTAGTCAACAAGGCCGCCGGGTACTTTAACCCCTTCCTTGAACCCATGATGAAAGGGGGTGCCGGCAAATGAGTTCCGGACTGTATCAGATTCGTGACAAAGACCTGGACACCACCCTGGACCTGACCCGGCTGAAACCCTATGGCGATACCATGAACGACGGCAAGGTGCAGCTCTCCTTCACCCTGCCTATCAAGGATGATGACAAGGGGGCCGCCGCCGCTGTGCTGATGGCCCAGAAGATGGGTCTGGCCGATCCCAACGTGGCCCTGCGGCAGAAGCTGGACGAGGCGTTCACCTTCTATGTGGTGTACGGCTCCCTGACCCACAGCATCAACTACAATGAAATTGTGGTGCAGACTGTGGCGGATGAGGCCATGGACATGCATGAGACCGATGAGTTCCTCAAGGAACGGCTGGGCCGCAAGCTGGTGGTGGTGGGCGCCTCCACCGGTACCGACGCCCACACCGTAGGCATTGACGCCATCATGAACCGGAAGGGCTTTGCCGGTCACTACGGCCTGGAGCGCTACGAGATGGTAGAGGCCTATAACCTGGGCTCCCAGGTACCCAATGAAGAATTCCTGCGGAAGGCAGCCGAAGTCCATGCCGATGTGCTGCTGGTTTCCCAGACCGTCACCCAGAAGGATGTCCACATTCAGAACCTGACCGAGCTGATTGAGCTGGCAGAGGCTGAGGGCGTCCGGGAGAAGTATATCTTCTGCTGCGGCGGCGCCCGTGTTACCCACGCTTTGGCCAAGGAACTGGGCTATGACGCCGGCTTTGGTGCCGGCACCTATGCCGATGATGTGGCCACCTTCTGTGCCAAGGAGCTGGTGCGCCGTTTGGACAAATAACCCTGATCTCCTCTTTTTCCCCTCTTTTCTCTCAGGCGGAGCCGGGCCGTTTGGCCCGGCTCCGCCGTTTCTGGTATAAAAAGCGGGACATGCCGCAGCATGTCCCACAGGATGTTATAACTTCAGCCAGGTTTTGAGATCGGACAAGGTTTCTGCTATGTAGTCCACAGGCAGGCCGCTGGCCTCAAAATCGCTCCGGGTGGTGGTGCCGTTCAACACGGCACAGAAGTGGGTACCCGCCCGCTGGGCTGTCTGGCCGTCAATGAGGGTGTCCCCGCAGAAAAGGACCTGCTCCGGCTGGAGGTTCAGGGCGCCCAGAGCGGCCAGCAGACCCTGGGGGTCCGGCTTGGGCTTGCTTACCTGATCTCCGCCGGTGACAGAGCACAGCAGAGGGGCAATCCCCCGGGCCTTGGTTACGGCCCGCAGGGTGCTGGACTTTTTGGTGCTCACCAGACCGGCCGGAATATTGGCCTGCTGGAGTGCGGCAAGCAGCTCTGCCGCACCGGGAAAAAGGACGGTTTCCTGCACTTGCAGGGGGGAGGCCTTTTCGGTGTACAGCTGGCGGAAGCGGGCCCGCTGGTCGGGGTCATGATCGCCGGACAGGGCGGTATACCCGTCCTCCAGGGTCATGCCCACCGTGCGGCGGATGGCCTCCCGCTGGGGCATAGCCAGTCCCATCTGGGAAAAGGCATACTGAAAGCCTGCCACAATGGCGCCTGTGGCGTCTCCGATGGTGTAGTCAAAATCAAAAAATACCGCTTGAAAGGACATACTTTCCTCCCTGATTCTGTGTTGCGGAACGGGGCGTCAAAGCCGGTGCTCCGGACTGGGCTGCATGGGGCAGAGGTGCTCTGCCCGAAGCAGTATAGCACGAAAGCCCGGCGGATTGCAACTGCCTGCCCCAAGAAGCTCAGTCCGTACTTCGGGGGGCCAGCAGCTGGTCGGCTCCATAGCGCAGACAGCGGCGCAGCCGCCGTTCTCCCCGCTTGATGATGCGGGAAACGGTGGATTTGTCAATGCCCATCTGTTCCCCGATCTGGCGCATATTCAGCCCCTTGGCATAGTACAGCAGCATACACTCCCGCTGTCGGGGGGTCACATCCTCCTGCAAAGCCAGCATCATGTTGCGGCGCAGCCGCCCGATCTGCTGGGAGTTGTCCCCGGCCATGGCCAGAGAGTAGGCCGCCATATCGGCGGCATAGGGGCTGCCTCTTCTATATCGTATATCTGCCATTGATATGGTACCCCCTGTCATAGTAGTGTTCACACAGTGCAGCCAGATCCCGGCTCTCCCGCCACATGGCAGACAGGCAGCGGATGCGGCGCTCCAGCAGCCGCTGGCCGGTTTCGTCGCTCTCCTGACAGCGCTGGCGCTCCAGCAGATGGACCCGGTCCTGCAAGGTCTGGGCCTCGCTGCGGTATTGTGTGGATAGTTCCAGTAGTGTCATGGTGGTTCTCCTCTTCTCTGTGTCTTAGGGCCTGACGGCAGCGGGGACACAGTCCACGCTCCTCGCCGTAAAGCTCATCTCCGCACTGGCGGCACCAGTCCGCCGGAGGGATTTGCTGCATGTCCCGCAGCGGATTGGTCCACACCTGTGGCCGGATCAACATACCTCCCCCTAAAAAATAAAAATTTTTTCAATTACCCCTTGACATTTTCACGCCTCTCTGTTAAAATCATCTTCGCTGTGGACGAGCAGTGTGCTGGTGTAGCTCAGTTGGTAGAGCAGTTGATTTGTAATCAACCGGTCGGGGGTTCGAGTCCGTCCACCAGCTCCAGAAAAGTTCATACGGAGGAGTTCCCGAGTGGCCAAAGGGGGCAGACTGTAAATCTGTTGCGATTCGCTTCGGTGGTTCGAATCCACCCTCCTCCACCAAAATGTCTCGCCAACCGGCGGGGCATTTTTTATCCTGCGGCAACCCCGAATGGTGATGAACTGTTCGATAAAATAGAACTTACGTTCTATGCAAAAGTATCATAACACCATTTGGAGATGAATGTCAATCGAATTTTGTCGACATATATGATAATTGGTGATAAAAACAGATGGAATAGACCGATAAATGGGACAGGAGGGAGACGCTGTGAAGCAGGAAAGTACCTTCGGCGCCCGGCTGCGCAGCCTGATGGAGGAATCAGGCCTGAGCTATGAGCAGATGGGCGCCCGTCTGGACATGAATCCACAAACGCTGAACCGTTATGTATTGGGTCAGAGAGAGCCTAAAATCGGCACCGCCACCACCATGGCCCGTATGCTGGGGGTGGACCCGCTGTGGCTGCAGGGCTTTGATGTACCCCGGGTGCCGTCCGATCCCTGCCGCCGGGAGGCGGCGATTCCCATCCTGGGGATCATCCGGGCGGGGATGCCCATTCTGGCCAGCCAGCAGGTGGAGGGCTATGCTGCCGCCGGTGTATCCGACCCGGAGGCCCATTTTTATCTGCGGGTGACGGGGGACAGCATGATTAACGCCGGCATCCGGGACGGCGATCTGGTGCTGCTGCGGCGCCAGCACTGGGCGGAGAATGGCCAGATTGTGGCCTGCCTGGTGGACGGGGAGGACGCCACGCTGAAGCGGTTCCGCTGCCAGAAGAATATGGTCATTTTGCAGCCGGAAAACGCCAGTTATGAGCCCATCATTGTCCCGGTGCAGGAGTTTGAACAGGGAAACGCCTGTATTGTAGGAGTAGCGGTCAAACTGGTACGGGAACTGTAACTGATAAAATATGTGCCTGCCGCATGATATTGCGACAGGCACATATTTTATCATCCTGAGGGCTGGCAGGGGAGCTTTTGGGCGGTTTGTCCGTCGCAAAGATGCTTCCCCTCCCTGTGGCGCAGAATGACAGGTGAATTGTATGCAGCAGCCCCTTTTGCTACCGTCCGGAAAGACAGGGGTTCGGTTGACCTGTAGGCGCAAGAATCCACTTCAGCATATTGTCCATGGAACGGGAGAGAAGTGTGTCGGGCAGATCGGGACACTCCATGGCAATATAGGTATACAGCCCCACCAGAGCCGAGGAAAAAAGCACCCCCTGAATGGTGGCTTCCTGCCGGCTGACATTGCGCTGGGCCAGCTTCCGGTCCAGACTGCGCACCATGTCCCGCTTCCAGCGGTAGACAAACATGGGGTCGCCATGGTTGCTCAGCAGCGCCCGGTACCAGTCCAGATGCTGCCGGATGTGGGCCACGGTGCGCAGGGCGGTGTCGGTGGCGCTGGAGCGGTCCAGAATATCGGGCAGATTGCGGCAGATTTCCCACAGATCGGCCAGCAGCCGGTTCTCCACCCGCTGAAGTACCGAAAATTTATCCTCAAAATAGAGATAAAAGGTGGAACGGGCAATGCCGCAGGTCTGGCAAATTCCTGAGATGCTGACATGGTCCATGCCGCCCTGCTGGTACAGGGAGAGAAAGGCGGCTTCAATATCCTGTATGGTGCGCTGCCGGTTCAAAGATTTCCGGGGCGGCATGGGGGATCGACTCCCTTCCTTTTTGATAAAGCGTGGTCAAAACGCCGGAAAAGAACTGGGGTATTCTTTAAAAAATTATTATATTGTAACAAGGGTAAAAAAGCAATGGAAATCGGCGGTGTGCTGGACAATCGCGAGATTTATTATTGACTTGTGCAAAGGTCAACGACCTTCGCCAAGTCAATTTTTTTATGTGGGGGTCCCGGTTATGAAAAAAATGACCATTCGGAAATTGCTTGAAAACATTGTCGCGAAGTCCTACGGCCAGAAAATCAAGAAGTTCTATCTTGTGTCCACGGACGGCGAGGTCGTCACAGCGGACTTCGCGATCGACCTGGTTCGCAAT